>JAAZBR010000361.1 GCA_012513735.1 Clostridiales bacterium
CAAAAAGTACATGGATGCGGGCGAACTGGTGCCCGATGAGGTGATCATCGGCATGGTGAAGGAGCGCCTGCAGGAACCGGATTGCCGCAATGGTTACATATTCGACGGTTTCCCACGTACAGTCGCGCAGGCGGAGGCGCTGGATCAGTTTGCTTCCATCGATGTGGTGCTAAACCTGCTGGTGAGCGATGAGGTCATCATCCGCCGCCTCGGCGGCCGCCGCGTTTGTCCCGATTGTAATGGCACCTTCCATGTGTCCATGCTGAAGGATGAGCACACCTGCCCCACTTGTGGCGGCAAGCTGGTGCACCGCAAGGACGACCTGCCAGAAACCATCCTGAACCGGCTGGAGGTCTACCACAGGCAGACCGAGCCCCTGATTACCTACTATGAGCAAAAAAGCTTGGTTCGCAGCATATCGGGTGAAGGCACTGTGGATGACAATTACGCTGCTGTCAGAAAGGCACTGAACCTCCCGTGATTTTTGTAAAGAATTCCGCGCAGTTGGACAAGATGCGCGCCGCCGGCCGGCTGCTGTATGAAATCATGCAGCGCCTGCGCGAGGTGATCAAGCCGGGGGAAACCACGGCTGCCATCGATGCCTATGCGGAGGAGCAGATTCGCCGCCACCGGGCCGTTCCCTCGTTTCTGGGATACCAGGGCTACCCCAAGTCCATCTGCACATCCATTGATGATGAGGTGGTGCACGGTATTCCCTCGGATCAGGTAATCCTGAAGGAGGGCAGCATCCTGTCCCTGGACTGCGGCCTGATATTGGATGGCTGGCAGGCTGACAGCGCCTTTACAGTGCCTATTGGCCGGATCGGCCCCGAAAAGCAGAAGCTGATCGAGGTGACTGAGGCTTGCTTTTTTGCCGGTGCCCGCGCGGCAGTGGCAGACAGCCGCCTGGGCGACATCGGCTACGCGGTGCAGCAATTGGCGGAAAGCCAGGGATATGGTGTGGTACGTGATCTGACAGGCCACGGGATAGGACGTAATATGCATGAGGACCCCTCTGTGCCCAACTATGGCGTGGCAGGCCATGGCGTGCGGCTGAAGGCGGGCATGACGCTGGCCATTGAGCCCATGATCACTTTGGGGGCCTGGCAGGTGCGGCAGATGGAGGATGGCTGGACCATGAAAACCCTGGACGGTTCTCCCTGTGCCCACTACGAGCACACGGTGGCAGTAGCCGCCGGCAAGCCGGAGATTCTGACGCTGCCCGGATACAACTTTGATGCGCCGGCAGGCGTCCGGTAAACGGTTTAAAGCAATGAAGGCGCCGATTAAGAAGGGAATCATTGCAATTTCCCAAAAAGGTCGTGACAAGGGCAGGCCTTGTATGGTATTATATGAGGTGGACGCTGATTTTGTGTTTGTAGCTGACGGGGATCTCCGAAAGCTTGCTAAGCCGAAGAAGAAGCGCCGCAAGCATCTTGCTTCGACCAGCCGGGAAGAGCCCGGCCTGTTGTCGCTGTATGAGCTAGGCCGTTTGAAGGACAGCGATCTGCGCCAAGCTCTGCAGAAGAATATATCTACCATTCCCGACGCAGCCAGTAAGGAGGACTCGTTGTTTGGCCAAGAGTGATTCTATCGAACTTGAAGGAAGGGTGGTTGAGGCGCTGCCCAATGCCATGTTCCTGGTGGAATTGCCCAACGGGCATCAAATCATGGCGCATATCTCCGGTAAAATGCGCATGAACTTTATCCGGATTTATCCGGGCGACCGGGTAACGATTGAACTCTCTCCTTATGACCTGACGCGCGGTCGGATCACCTGGCGCAGCAAGAACTAATCCGCTGTCTCAGACAGCCTACTTACAAGGAGGTTCCCATGAAAATCCGTCCCTCTGTGAAGCCCATGTGCGAAAAGTGCAAGATCATCAAGCGCAAAGGCCATGTGATGGTCATTTGCGAGAACCCCAAGCACAAGCAAAAGCAAGGCTGAACCTAATGTAAATCTGCATGGGCGGCTGCCTCCCTTTGGGGAGGACCATGCAGTTTTCATACCCCTGTCCGGGAACTTCCTGCCCGGCCGTAACCCAATCAATTGTGGAGGTGGACCCAAAAGATGGCACGTATAGCGGGCGTTGATCTGCCCAACCAGAAGCGTGTGGAAATTGGCCTGACCTATATTTTTGGTATCGGGCTGAAAACTTCACAGGATATCCTGGCCAGCACGGAGATCGATCCCAACACCCGAGTGAAGGATCTTTCTGAGAATGATATCAGCAAGTTGCGCGATTATATTGAGCACCATGTGAAGGTTGAGGGCGACCTGCGCCGCGAGGTGTCGCTGAACATCAAGCGCCTGGTCGAAATCGGCTGCTATCGTGGGGTACGGCATCGTCGCAGCCTGCCTGTGCGCGGCCAGAATACCAAGCAAAATGCGCGTACGCGCAAAGGTCCCAAGCGGCAGGTCGCCGGCAAGAAGAAAGCAGCAAAGTAAGCCCGCGGCACAGTTGTCCGTTTGGCTTTGAAGGGAGAAACTATGGCACCCAAAGGCAACCTGAAAAAGGTTTCGCGCAAGCGCCGCGAGAAGAAGCTTGTTGAAAGAGGCGTTGTGCATATCCGTTCATCGTTTAACAACACCATTGTTACGATTACCGACACCGTGGGCAATGCGCTGAGCTGGGCTTCCGCCGGCGGCATGGGATTCCGCGGCAACAAAAAGTCAACCCCCTTTGCGGCGCAGATGGCAGCTGAAACCGCTGCGCGTGCTGCCACTGAGTATGGTCTGCGTACTGTGGACGTGTACGTCAAGGGCCCGGGATCCGGGCGTGAGGCGGCCATCCGTTCCCTGCAGACGGCCGGTCTGGAAGTCACCATGATCAAGGACGTGACCCCCATTCCGCATAACGGCTGCCGTCCGCCCAAGCGCAGAAGGGTATAAGGAGAACAACCATGGCAAGATATACAGGCTCTGTTTGCCGCCTTTGCCGCCGCGAAGGCACCAAACTGTTTTTGAAGGGCGAAAAATGCTTCTCGCAGAAGTGCGCAGTGGGCAAGCGCCCCACACCGCCCGGCCAGCATGGCCAGGCACGCCAGCGCAAGATGAGCGAGTATGGTATCCAGCTTCGTGAGAAGCAGAAGGCGCGCCGCGCCTATGGCCTAATGGAAGGCCAGTTCCGCCGCACCTATGATCGGGCCACCACCATGAAGGGCGTCACCGGCGAACTGCTGCTTCAATTGCTGGAGCGCAGGCTGGATAACGTGGTCTATCGCGCTGGGCTTGCCCCCTCCCGTCCTGCTGCCCGTCAGTTGGTCAATCATGGACATTTCCTGGTCAACGGTAAGAAGGTGGATATTCCATCCTACACTGTGGATGTGGATGATGTTGTCACTGTACGCAATCGCAGCAAGGAACTGGATCATTTCAAGGCCGTCCGCGAGGGCAGCCCGCGCATTATGCCCAAGTGGCTGAATGTGAATGCCGACCAACTCACCGCCACCGTCGCCGCCCTGCCCGCTCGTGAAGACATTGACTTCGCCCTGCAGGAGAATATGATCGTCGAGTTCTACTCCCGCTAATCATCTAGGCAGGCACCCATCAGCACATACGATGAGCGTCAGGAGGAGAATACGCTGTGATGGTAGATATCGAAAACCCGCGCATAGAGCGCGAAGGCAGCAAGGAAGACGAGTTTTACGGCCGCTTTACGGTGGAGCCCCTACAGCGTGGCTATGGCCACACGCTGGGCAATGCCCTGCGTCGCGTGCTGCTTAGCTCACTTCCTGGCGCCGCTGTAACAAGCATCCAGATCGAGGGCATTCAGCATGAGTTTTCCACTATAGCCGGTGTTAAGGAGGACGTGACGGAGATCATTCTCAACATGAAGGAACTGACCCTGCGGTCCTTTGCAGATCAGGCTAAGGTGTTGGAGATTGATGTCACCGGCCCCAAGGACGTCACCGCCGCGGACATCCGTGTGGATGACGAGGTGGAAGTAGTGAACCCCGAGTTACATATTGCCAGCCTGGGCAAGGGAGCCCGTCTGCATATGTGGCTGACGGTGGAGCGTGGCAGCGGCTATGTCCCCGCCGAGAAAAACAAGCAAAACCCTTCAAGCATTGGTGTGATCCCCATTGACAGCATCTACACACCCATGCGCAAGGTCAACTATACGGTGGAAAACTCCCGTGTGGGCCAGATTACCGACTATGACAAGCTCATTCTTGATATCTGGACCAATGGCAGCCTCAACCCTGAGGAGGCCGTCGGCATGGCAGCCAAGCTGCTGACCGAACAACTGGCTCTTTTCACCCGGCTGACTGATCAGCCTGTTGCCCCCGTGGCTGCCGATGAAGCTGGTACCGCAGGCGGCAAAGCTGTGGAGATGACCATCGAGGAGTTGGATCTGTCTGTGCGCGCCTTCAACTGCTTGAAGCGCGCTGGCATTAACACCGTGGGTGAACTGATTCAGAAGGATCAGGAAGACATGATGAAGGTACGCAACCTTGGCAAGAAGAGCCTGGAAGAGGTGGAGCAGAAGCTCGCCGTGCTGGGTCTCGCGCTGCGCCAATCTGAAGAATAATGCATCGCCCTTCCGGGCAAAGGAGGAACCCCCATGCCAACTAACCGCAAGCTTGGCCGGTCGTCAGATCAGCGCAAGGCATTGCTGCGTAACCAGGTGACCAACCTTCTTTGGTATGGTCGCATTGAGACCACACTGGCTCGTGCCAAGGAAGTGCGCAGCATTGCAGAAAAGATGGTTACTCTAGCCATCCGTGAGCATGAAAACACCGTAACGGCCACCAAGGAATACCATAACGATAAGGGGCAGATCGTCACCGTTGACGTCGTCAACGATCAGCCCAGCAAGCTGCATGCTCGCCGCCTGATGATGGCTTATCTGTACGAGATGCCCCATCCCCGGCTGGATGACGAAACCAAGAAGGAATACCGCGAGCGCACCCGGGACAACAATCACCCGCTGATTGAGAAGATGTTCCGCGAATATGCGCCCAAGTATCAGAAGCGTAACCAGGAAAAAAACTGCAGCGGCGGGTACACTCGCATCTATAAGCTGGGACCTCGCCGCGGTGATGCTGCTGAGATGGTTCTGATTGAAATGATTTGACCGCTTCAACCGTTTTGCATCAAAAAGCGCCCGCATTATGGGCGCTTTTTGATGCAGATTTGTATTTGTCATGTCTTCGCTTGTGGTTACCGCCCGCCTGAAGTACCGGCTCTAGGCGGAGCTGGGAACTTGCCCGGTGCTTTTGACGGGCTGTATAGCAACGCAGCCACCTTGGACGTCGTGTGGTTGTTCATCGTAGCTTGTTGCCAGGGAAGGACTGCCAGAAGGCCAGCCGGTGTGATCTACCGGAAGATTGCGGGTGTGAGAGGCGTACTAATATGGTTTGCTTCCTTACCAAAATGGAGTATACTGGATATATCAACAGGAGAGGATGATTCCGTGCAGCGAATCGGTATCTTCGGCGGCGCCTTTGACCCGATCCATCTGGGACATACGCGTGTGATGCGCAACGTGCTGGATAAGTCAAGGGTTGACGAGATCCTGATCGTGCCCAACGGTGTCCCTCCCTACAAAACCCCAACCGTCGATATGAGCCACCTGCGCAGCATGGTCGCCATCGCGGTGGAAGGTATGCCTAAGGTCAGCATTGTGGAGCAGGCGATGCTGCGCGGTACAAAAAACACTTTGGACGTTGTCCGTGCCATCATTCGCCGCCATCCGGGGGCGTTCTTTACCTACATCATCGGAGCGGATAAGCTGGCCGGCCTGCTGCATTGGGCAGAAACGCCGCAATTATTTGCTGCCTGTGATCTGTTGGTGTATCCACGGGCCGGCTACAATGGGCAGGAGCTGACGCAGTTTGCCGCCGCGCAAGGCTACCGGGCGCAGTTGCTGCCGGTGCCGCCGGTTAATACATCCTCCAGCCTTGTGCGGGCGCAAATTGGGTTGTTGAGCGATGCGGAGGATATGATCTTTCCGCAGGTTGCTCGCTATATTGCGCTCAAGGGCTTATATAAGCCGGCCTACGAACAGCAGGTGTGCAGCCAGATGAACCAGCGGCGCTTTGAACACACGCTGGGTGTGCGCAATTTGGCGGTGGATTTGGCGCTTCAGCACGGCGCCTCCATGCAGCAGGCGGCGGTGGCCTCCGTTTTACACGATGTGGCCAAGTGCATGAAGCTGGGGCAATTGCAAGCTATCGCCAGGAAATACGGACTCACTGATGATCCGCAGGTGCTGCGCAGCAATGCGCTGCTGCACGGAAAGGTAGGGGCGGTGCTGGCCTCCGCAAAATATGGGGTGCATAACCCTGATGTACTCAATGCTATCCGTTACCACACAACCGGCCGGACAAACATGTCCCCTGTAGAGCTGTGTGTCTTTGTGGCCGAC
>JAAZBR010000362.1 GCA_012513735.1 Clostridiales bacterium
GGCCATTGCCACCAACCCCTTCGAGCTGTATCACAGCTTCGGGCTGCGCATGAAGGCGCGTGTCCGGGCAGACCAGTTGATGATTGCCCAATTGTCCAACGGCAGCGAGGGGTATCTGCCCACTGCCGAGGCCATTGCAGGGGGTAGTTACGGCAGCAAGGCCGCCTCCACCCAATGCGGCCCGGAAGGCGGCGACATGTTGGTAGAGGAGACCATCCGCGCGATCAATGCCATGTTTGGAGATTGACCCTTCCTCCCCAAAAATGCAAGGCTGAATAAAGCTGCTGTACCGGCACTGGACAACAGGTTCGTTCCCTTGTTATAATATTCGTAATCAAATTGATACTTGGTCAGTATACAGCCCCAGGGGATTTGTTGAATCGTCTTTTCAGGGGCCAAGGAGAGAAAGAAGGATATGCTGAAAGAAGGTTTCTACTGCGCGCTGGGCACTCCCCTGGACTGCCAGGGCCGCCTGATCCCCCACAGTCTGCATCGCCACATTGAAGATCAGATTGAACAGGGTGCCGCCGGATTGTTGCTGATGGGCACCATGGGGATGTTGGGCTGTATCCGCAGCGATGAGTACGAGCGGGTTGTGCAGGAGGGGGTTGCTGCAGTAAAGGGACGCGTGCCCCTGCTGGTGGGTGCCGCCGACAACAGCATCGCCCGCATGCAGCAGCGATTGGCTGTTCTTAACAAATACCCGGTTTCAGCCGTGTTGACTGCCCCCTACTACTTTGATATCAACCGGGATACCGCCATGCGCTACTTCAAGGCGGCGGCTGAGATCGGCAACATGGACCTTTACCTCTACGACCATCCCTACACGGCCCGTTACAAACTGACCTTTAACGATGTGCTGGAACTGGCTGCCCTGCCCCGTTACAAGGGAATCAAGACGGGCGATGCCGTGCTGATCAAAAAGCTGTTGCTTGCCAAGGAGCTGAAGGCAGATTTTGCGCCGATTTTCTCCAATTCCGATCTGTTCTCCATGGGACATGCCTTTGGGGTGCAGCGGGTGCTGGATGGTATCTTCGCCTGCTTCCCCAAAACCACCGGTGCCATGCAGAGGGCTTGGAACCAGGGGGATGTGGCTGCCGGCAACGCGGCGGTAGAGCGCATCATGGCAGCCCGCGACCAGATGTTTGCACTGGAACTGTGGCCTGCCTTCACGGAGGCCATGAACCTGCTGGGATACGAGGGCAACTTCAGCCCCGACTATGAGCCCGTCTTTGACCCGGTGAAGGATAAACAAAAGCTGGATGCAGTGCGGGCGCTGATGGTGCAAACCGGTGAGCTGGAGCAAGGCGCATGAATGCGGCCAGCATGTTTGACATGCGGGGGCGCGTTGCCCTGGTGACCGGCGGCAGGGGGTTGTACGGGGCGCCCATCTCAGAGGGTCTGGCGGAGGCCGGCGCCCATGTGCTGATCGCCTCCCGCAACCGGCAGGCCTGCTGTGACTTGGCGGCAGCCCTTGTGGAAAGGGGATTGTCTGCCGAAGGGGTTTCACTGGATCTGGCGGATGATCAGTCCATCCACGAACTGACAGAAGACATTGCCCGGCGCTATGGATCAGTAGATGTGCTGGTCAACAACGCTGTCAGCCGTGAGTACTATGCGGATTTTGAACAGATGTCCCGTCCCCTCATGGCCTCCTCTCTGGATGTCAACATTCTGGGCACCATGGGGCTAACACAAGCGCTGTTGCCACTTATGCGGACCAAGGGCAGTGGGAGCATCATCAATATCTCCTCCATTCAGGGTGTTATAGCCCCGCATTTCCCCTACTACGACCAGGATCAGAGCAGCCCTGTTGGTTACACTTTGGAAAAATGGGGGCTGATCGGCTTCACCAAGTGGCTGGCAGCCCGCTACGGCAGGGAAGGCATTCGCGCCAATGCCATCAGCCCGGGTGGATATGACCCGTTGCTGGAGGAAAAGCGTCCCGTGTTTTACCGCACCTATGCGACGCACACACCGCTTGGCAAATGGCCGGACCGGGATGACATCAAGGGCCCGGTGTGTTTCCTGGCCAGCGACGCATCCCGCTATGTTACAGGGCATAACCTGGTGATGGATGGTGGATTCACCATCTGGTAAGCCTGCAGCGGGAAGGAAGGAAAGTCTATGCTGAAATACCTCATCAAGCGACTGGTGATGATGATCCCTATGATCGTGATTATCAGCTTGCTTGTGTTTATCGCACTGGATTTTACGCCTGGTGATGCGTTCAGTGCGCAGTTTTCTCCCGAGACCATTTCCAGCCTGACAAAGGAACAGTTGGAGGCGCTGCGGGAATCTGCCGGGCTCAATGCACCGTTGCTGGTGCGGTATTTCAGGTGGTTTGGCGGTGTGTTGCGGGGCGACTTTGGCTACAGCATACAAACCGGCACCTCCATCAGCGGGATCATTGCCAACCTGCTGCCGGCCACCATCTATCTGGCGCTGGCGGCTTTGGTCATCTCCGTGGTGTTTGGCCTGCTGTTTGGCATACTGTCCGCTGTCAAGCACAATTCGGTGCTCGACTACCTCTCCTCCCTTTTTGGGGTCATTGGCATCTCCATGCCGGAGTTTTTTATCGGCATATTGGCCATTCTCATCTTTGCCATTCGCTTGCAGTGGTTCCCCGCCCAGGGGCGTACGGAAATCGGCGCCACCTTCTGGGTTAACCTGAAGTACATTTTGTTGCCGGCCCTCAGCTTGGGCTTCGCGCTGACAGCGGCGCTGACACGCTACACCCGCAACTCCATGCTGGATGTAATGAACCAAAACTATGTCAAAACCGCCAGGGCAAAGGGACTGTCAGAGTGGAAGGTGTTCTACCGCCATGTGTTCCGCAATGCGCTGATGCCCATCAGCGTGCTGATCTGCCTGCGTCTGCCCATGCTAATTGGCGGCTCGGTGGTCATTGAGCAGGTGTTTGGTTATGCGGGCATCGGTTCGCGGCTGCTGACCGCTATCAACAGCAATGACTACCAGTTGGTGCTGACCATTATCTTCCTGCTGTCCATTGTTTCGCTGCTGTCCAGCCTGCTGATTGACCTCATCACCGGTCTGCTGGATCCGCGCATTCGCTACAATTAGGAAGGAGAGGCGATATGCAGGTACAGACACAGGCACAGAAAGTTGTCAAATCCAGCCGAATCAAGAACATCGCGGCAAAGCTGTTTGCAAACAAACTGGCCGTGCTTGGTCTGGTTGTGGTGGTCATCATCATTCTGCTGTGCGTTTTTGCACCGCTGCTGACCCCCTATAATCCGGCCAAGCCGGATTTCAGCGCCCAAGCCCAGGCGCCCAACCCCGCCCATCCCTTTGGCACAGACAAACTGGGCAGGGATATACTGGCCCGCGTTCTGTATGGCGGCCGTGTCTCCATCCTGATCGGCCTTTCCGGGGCCGTGGGCGGTATGCTGCTGGGGGTGTTCATCGGCAGCCTGTGCGGA
>JAAZBR010000363.1 GCA_012513735.1 Clostridiales bacterium
CAACGAGGTGTGGAAGCGCCGTGCTGACATCCGCCGCGGCTACCGCATCACGTGGGAGCCCCCGATTCTGCGCCACTTCCAGGCGTCCCTGGCCCCCATCGAGGGCTAACCGCATAAAGGGGGCGGGGCAACGCCGGAACCACGGGCATCATTCTCCCGGTTTCATCCATGGCATGCACCTCATCAATGGAAAGGAGACCCCCTTATGCAGAACAATACCCCCAGCGCACCGCCCGAGCTGACGGGTCAGCGCGACCAGTTCCGCTCCAGGCTTGGGTTTATCCTGGCGTGCGTCGGCTCCACCCTGGGCATGGGCGATATCTGGCTGTTCCCCTTCCGCGTCGGTCAGTTCGGCGGCGCGGCGTTCCTGATTCCCTACTTTCTGTTTGTCGGCTTCATCGGCTATGTGGGCATCGTGGAGGAGACCGCCTTTGGCCGCGGCATGCGCGCGGGCCCGCTGGGCGCCTTCTCCAAAGCCATGGCCCAGGCCAAGAAGAACCCCACCATCGGCCGCCTGCTGGGCTGGATACCGGTGCTGGGCTCCTTTGGCATCGCGGTGGGCTACACCATCGTGGTGGGCTGGATTCTGCGCTACACCGTGGGCTCCATCACCGGCGCCCTGATGACCAATGAGACCGGCCCCTACTTCGGCCAGATTGTCGGCTCCATGGGCAGCCTGTGGTGGCACGTGATTGCCATTGTCATCACCATCCTCATCCTCACCGCCGGTGTGTCCCGCGGCATTGAGGTGGTCAACAAAATCATGGTGCCCATGATCTACATCCTGTTCATCATATTCGGCATCCGCATCTTCACGGTGCCCGGCTCCATGGACGGGCTGCGCTTCCTGTTTACCCCTGACTTCACCGCGCTGGGCAACCCCAAGACCTGGGTGTATGCCCTGGGGCAGGCCTTCTTCAGCCTGTCGCTGGCGGGCAGCGGCACCGTCATCTACGGCAGCTACCTCAGCGACAAGGAGGATGTGCGCAAGAGCGCCAAGCAAATTGCGGTGCTGGATACCCTGGCCTCCGTCATGGCCACGCTGCTCATCATCCCGGCGGCCTTTGCCTACGGCAAGGATCCGGCCGCCGGCCCGCCGCTGCTGTTCCTCACCATGACCGATGTGCTCAAATCCATGCCGGGCGGCCGCATCTTCTCCATCCTGTTCTTCGTGGCGGTAGCCTTTGCCGGCATCACCTCGCTGATCAACCTGTTTGAGACGCCGGTGGACGCCTTCAAGGACCAGTTCAAGGTATCCCGCCCCGTCGCCGTCATCGCGGTGTGCGCGCTGGCCTTTCTCATCGGCCTGCCGTTTGAGAATGCCGACATGCTGGGCCTGCTGATGGATGTGGTCAGCATCTACATCATCCCCGCCGGTGCCCTGCTGGCCGCCATCATGTTCTTCTGGGTGTGCAACAAGCAGTGGGTGCTGGACGAGGTATCCAAAGGCTCGCTGGAACGCGCGGGCGACCGCTTCTACCAGTACGGCAAATATGTGTTCTGCGGCGTGACTGTGCTGGTATTCATCGTCAACCTGTACTTCGTGCTGGTCCTCAAGCAGGGCAGCATCGGCTAAACCGGCCATCCATCCCGACTACCTCTCCGGGCGTCAGTATGCCTGACGCCCGGATTTTTATTTCTTTTCTTGATTCAAATCAATGTTTGTTGTCTGTCGGCATGTTATCCTCAGCCTGAACAACAGCCACAGGATCGAAAGGAGCAACCATGGAACGCAAAGACATGATCAAGAAATACATCGAGCGCGTCAGCCGGGGAGAAGAGCTGGAGATTGTGCGCGCTGACTTTCGCCGGGATTTTGCCGGCGTGCCCGCCGACGAGATTGCCGATGCCGAAAAACTGCTGATGGAAGAAGGCATGCAGCTGTCCGAGGTGCAGCATCTGTGCGACGTGCACGCCGCCCTCTTTGAAGGTGCGGTGCAGACCGGGGGTGGCGATGAGCCCGCCGGGCACCC
>JAAZBR010000364.1 GCA_012513735.1 Clostridiales bacterium
CCATGGCCCATCAGCAGGCCGTAATATACGGTGAAGTTGACGCCAAACAGCAGCATGAATACCGTGATCAGCACCTCAGCCACCGGGTTGTTGTAGGCGCCCACCGACAGGTTGCGGTTGGAAAACCCGCCGGTGCCCGCCGTGCCCAGAGCGTGGATTACGCTGTCAAACAGCGGCAG
This sequence comes from Clostridiales bacterium, assembly GCA_012513735.1. GTDB lineage: Bacteria > Bacillota > Clostridia > Christensenellales > Aristaeellaceae > UBA1038. The sequence goes on from JAAZBR010000364.1 coordinate 180, forward strand.
GCCGCTGATGACCAGCGCCACGATCAGCACTACCGTCATCACCCCATAGATCAGGTACAGAATGCGGGAGCTGTCCGCCATTTTGGGCAGCAGCTTGGAATAGCTGGGGCCGGGGCTTTCCGCCCGGGCCAGGTGTGTGGTGTGGGCGCTGATGCCCGGCAGCAGCGCCAGGGTGAGTACCAGCACGCCCATGCCGCCCACCCAGTGGGTGAAGCTGCGCCAGAACAGAATCCCGTAGGGCAACCCCTCTACCGCAGGCAGCACCGACGCCCCTGTGGTGGTGAAGCCGGACACCGTCTCAAACAGCGCATCCCAGTACCAGATGGTTGTACCCGAAAACATGAAGGGCAGGGCCCCGAAGGCGCTCAGCAGCACCCAGGCCATGCCCACTACCACAAAGCCTTCCTTGGCGTTCAGCCCCCGGTCACCGGGCTTGCGCAGCATGCCGGGCAAGCCCACAGCCGCCAGCAACAGCATGGTGTATACAAAGGGCAGCGGATCCTCCCCCTTGTACAGCGCAATGGCCAGGGATGGCGCCAGCAGGCCGATCTCGATCACCAGCAGCTTGCTGAGCAGGTGGATGACCAGGCGTTTGTTCATTGCATACCCTTCCTCAAAACAGGCTCGTGAGCATTTGCGGTACACCCCGGGGCCATGTTCATGGCCTTTTCAGCGGCCGATCAGCTCATCCAGGGCGCTGACACCGGTGCGGCGGGTGATCATGATCACCCGGTCCTCGGGCTCCAGGGTGCTATTGCCCTGGGGCATATGCACCACAGATTTGCGCACGATGACGCCGATCAGCGAATCGTCAGGAATGCGCAGGTCCTTGATGGGGATGCCCACAAAGGGATCATCCCGCTGCACAATAAACTCCAGCGCCTCGGCCTTGCCATCCATCAGGCGGTACGTGCGCTGTACCCCCTGGGCGGTGCTGGCGTCGGATCGGGTACGCACCGTGCGTAAAATGGTGTCCGCCGTCACCTGGCGGGGGGAGAACAGGCTGTCAATGCCAATGTCCGACAGGATGTTGGCATAGTGCTCCCGGTTGCACTTGACCACCACCTTGCGCACCTTCTGCCGGGCGGCAAACAGCCCGGCCATGATGTTCTCCTCATCGCGGCCGCTCAGGGTCACAAAGGCATCGCAGTCAGCCAGGCCCTCTGACAACAGAAGCTCCTGATCGGTGCCATCCCCCCTAATGACATTGGCATGCGGAAAGGCTTCGCTGAGCTGGCGTGCCCGCTTGGGGTCCAGTTCGATGATGGACACCTTCACTTTCATTTCCAGCAGAACAAAGGCCAGATACCAGGCGATGCGCCCGCCGCCCATCAGCATCACGTTCTGTACACTCAGCGTGTTCTTGCCCAATTGGCGGAAGTACCGGGTGATGGTTTGGATGTCGGCGCAGACAAACACCCGGTCGTTTTCCTGTAGCACAAAATCGCCCTTGGGAATGAAGGGCTTCTGATCGCGCTCCACCAGGCTGTACAGCACCCGGGGCAGATCAGGCCGTCTGCGCTGCATGTCCTTCAGGGGAAAACCGGCCAGCCCGTCTTCCTTGGTGACGCGGAAGTCCATCATCTCCACCTGGCCCCGGGCAAAGGTCTCCACAGTGCCCGAGAAGGGATAGCGCAGAATACGGCTGATCTCCAGCGCCGTGCTGCGCTCGGGGTTGATCACATAGTCGATGAACAGCTCCTTGGCCAGGAAGGGCAGGCTGCGCATATATTCCGGGTCCCGGATGCGGCTGATGGTATACTGGGCGCCCAGCTTCTTGGCGGTCAGGCTGC
>JAAZBR010000365.1 GCA_012513735.1 Clostridiales bacterium
GCAGCCGACGCAGCAGGGGGCAAAAGCACCAGCGCGACGATGCGTTAAAACTTGGAATCAGTATCAGGCCTCTGTGATAAAACAAGAAGAAATAGATCAATAGTGCCCGGCGCCGCAAAAGCAGCGGTACCGGGCCCCCTTGTACAATGCATATGAGCCGTAGGATGATTGATCCCTTATGGAAGCGTCAAACTTTGGGCGCCATACTACTCTTCTTCAGGTTCCTCAGGCAACTCGGCGTTGTGGTAGTACTCCATCACGTCATCGTTGTCATCCAGCATCTCCAGCAGCTTCTGCACCTTTTCCAGTTGCTCCGCATCGGTGACGGCCACGGTATTCTGGGGCAGCCAATCCCGGGCGGCGGACAGAAACTGCACCCCCTGGTTTTCCAGGGCTTCCCGGACGGCGGAAAAATCGTTGGAGGCGGTGATGATTTCAAAGGTGCCGTCCAGGCTGGACATATCCTCCGCCCCGGCCTCCAGGGCCTGCATCATCAGCTGCTCCTCGTCCACATCGTCGGTCTGCTCCACAATCAGCACGCCCTTGTAGTCAAACATGTAGCTTACCGAGCCGGTGGTGCCCAGGCTGCCGCCGTTTTTGTCGAAAATGTGGCGCACCTCGGAGGCCGTGCGGTTGCGGTTGTCGGTAACAATCTCGCAGATCACGGCCACGCCGCCGGGGGCATAGCCCTCGTAGATGATTTCCTCGTAGGTGACGCTGCCCAGCTCCCCCGCTGCCTTTTTGATGCTGCGCTGGATGTTGTCGTTGGGCATGTTGTTGGCTTTGGCCTTGGCGATCACGTCCCGCAGCTTGCCGTTGACGGTGGGATCACTGCCCCCTTCCTTGACGGCAATGGCCAACTCACGGCCGATTTTGGTGAATATCTTGCCGCGCTCGGTATCCGCCTTGCCCTTTTTGTGCTTGATGTTTGCCCATTTGGAATGACCTGCCATACCTTGCTCCTCTCAGCCCAGCAGGGCCTTGGCCCTGTCGGGGTAATTGGTGATCATCATGTCGGCGCCGGCCTCGATCACCCGCTTCATATCCCGGTCGGCATTCACCGTCCAGGTATTCACCTGCAGGCCGTTTTCATGCGCCTTCCTGCAGAAATCTTCAAAAAACAGCACCTGGCCGTACTGGGGATGCAACGCCTCCACGCCGGCGTCTCTGGCGTAGCGCCAGGGACGGATCAACACGCTGCTGAACAGCAGGCCGCAGGTGGCTAAGGGATCCAACTCCTTGATCCGCAGCATGCTGTTGTGGTTAAAGGAGGAGTAGATCACCCGCTGTTCCATACCCATCTTGCCGGTGAGGGCCAGCACCTTTTCTTCCAGGCCGGGATAGGGGATTTCGCTGTTCTTCAGCTCCACATTGATCAGCATGCCGCTGGGCTTCAGCAGCTCGTATACCTCCTGCAAAGTGGGGGCGCGGGCGCCCTCATACTCCGGGTGCAGGCGGTTGAACAGGTGCTTTTTCAGGTTGACCAGGGTCTGGTCGGCGATCAGCCCGGTGCCGTCGGACACCCGGTCGATCTTCTCATCGTGGGCCACCAGCAGGTGACCGTCCTTTGTCAGGTGGACATCCAGCTCTACGGCGTCAGCCTGCAAATCCCAGGCAAGCTGGAAAGCCTCCAGCGTGTTCTCAGGCGCATAGCCCGACGCGCCCCGGTGGGCGCAAATCCTCGTGCTCATATAGAATATACTACCATAGGTAGGCAGCGGGAACAAGCACGGACAGCAGCCCTTACAGGATATTTCCCCTCCCCTGGCGAAGAAGACAACAGGAAATAAAACAGGAGGTGGCCATGATCGATTTGGAGCGCTTTGCCGTCCTCCTGGATGAGCAGGTGGCCCTGCTGCCCGCCGCGTTGTTCAACCGGCTGAATCTGGGTGTCAGCGTGGCCGAGCAGGCCAAGCGGGAAAGCCGCGCCAGACCGGGCCTGCCGGTGTATATCCTGGGCGAATACCACAGGCATCCTGTGATGGGCCGGGGCGTGGTGCTGTACTACGGCTCCTTCCGAAATGTATACGGCCACCTGCCGGAGGAGGCCTTGCGGCTGGAGATCGACCGGGTGCTGCGCCACGAGCTGACCCACCACCTGGAGTCCATGGCCGGCGACCGGGACCTGGAGCGGGAGGACGCCCGGCGGCTGCAAAGTTGGAACAGCGGGGAGGGGGAGGGATGATCTACCTGCGCAGCCTGGATCGAAAAGACGCCCTGCCCAAGGGGGATGCCTATCCCCTCTCCACCTCTGTGCTCCAGGGGCTGCAAAGCCTTGCATTTGACAGCAGCGTCACCTTGCTGTGCGGGGACAACGGCAGCGGCAAAACCACCTTGCTGGAGCTGCTGGCCGCCGGCATCGGGGCCACCCCCATCGGCGAAAACGGCACCCACGCCCGCAAGATGTCCGCTTTCCGGGCGGCCGCCAAGGGCTACCGGTATGCCTTCAACAAGCGGCCCCGCAGCAGCTTCTACTTTACAGCGGAGGATTTCTCCCGCTACCTGGACGACCGCCAGCGCATGCTGCGGGAGGCCCGGGACGAGCTGGACGCCCTGGAGGAAGCCTATGAGGGTCGGTCGGCCTACGCCAGAAAGCTGGCCTCCCAGCCCCATGCCCGGGCCCTGAATGAAATGAGCGGCCAGTATGGCCGTGAGCTGCTGCAGGCCTCCCACGGCGAGGGCTTTCTCAGCTTCTTTGCGGGGCGCCTGCACCGGGGCGGCCTCTACCTGCTGGATGAGCCCGAGGGCGCATTGTCCTATGAAAACCAGTTGGCGCTGCTGGCCCTGATCGACCAGGCGGTGGCAGCCGATGGCCAGGTGATCATGGCCACCCACAGCCCGGTGCTGGCCGCCTATCCGGGCGCCCAAGTGCTGGAGCTAAGGGAGGGGGCCATTGAGCCGATAGCCTATGAACGGCTGTCCAGCGTGCAATTCCTGAAGCACTTCCTGCTGCACCACCAGGGCATTTTGGCCCGCACCGGCATTGTGGGCGTGCCAAGGCCGGGGTCCGGGGATGGCGAGGAATAGCCTGTTGCCATATACGAAAACGGAGCCTTTCTTGTCAGGGCTCCGTTTCTTGATCCGGGGGCTGCGCTTCATCATCGGCCGCATCTAAAGGTTGCGCTTGTTCGTCTGCGTCATCCGACTCCCCGTCCGCAGGCTCCGCGTTTTGAAGCGCTGCCAGCCTGGTCGCCCGCTTGCGGTTGCGGGAGCCGTCGATCAGCACGCCGATAAAGCCGGTGATGATGGACAGATAATAAGTCAGGAAGCGCCACACCAGCAGGGCGCCGAACACGATGCTGCCGGGGAAGTAGCTGCCGAAGAACAGGTAGAAGCCGCCCTCCTGCGCGCCCGAGGCGCCGGGCAGCGGCGTGAAGGAGGCTGCGATGTACAGCATCAGCTGTATGGCCAGTATCTCGCCATACCCTGCAGCGTTCAACCCAAAGCCCCGGTAGACACAGTAGGTGGCGCTCATCAGCCCGGTCACTTGGATCAGCGACAGAGCGAACAACGACAGGTACTGCGCAGGATGCTTGGTGATGATGTCCACGCTGGCGTGAAAATCCTGCAGGGCGGCGTCCCAGCGGGAGGAGGTTTTCTGCACGTCCTTCACCAGGCGCAGCCTGTGGGCTGCTTTGACGCAAAAGATGATGATGGCCCGCACGGCGTTGCGGCTGATGGCCAGCAGAATCACCAGCACCACCATGATGCCGTTGATAAAAAAGCCCAGGGACACCATCCAGATGCCCTTGCCCAGGGCCCGGTGGATGGCCGCGCCGTTAAAAATCCAGGCCACAGCGCCCAGCAGCAGCAAGGCACACTGCCAGCAGAAAAACTTAACCGCCAGCGCCGAGGAGGTAATGCCCGCCGGTACGCCATATTTCTTCATGCTGTACACCTGCATGGGCTGCCCGCCCGTGGCGGCCGGCGTGATGCTGGAGTAATACATGCCGATCAGCCCGCACAGAATGCTCTGCCGCATACTGACCCTGACCCGCTGAAAGCGGTAAAACACGTATAGCAGGCCGCCCTCCATGGTCATATGCACCAGAAAACAGCCCAGACCGCCCAGCATCCACCAGGGATCGAGCTTGCGGATGGTCTGGCCCACGGTGCTCAAGTCTTCCTGGCTGAGCGCAAAATAAAGCACCAAAATAAAGGTGCCGAAAATAAACAGGATGTTGAGCGCGGACTTCAGCTTTTGCTTGTTGACCTTCATTGCATCCTTTCATGCCGGCCACAGCCAGCCGCGAAAAGTATACCATACCGCCGATAGCTTGTCATCCAATACTCAAACCCAGGAAGTCTACACCCGTTGTAACCTTCCGCCGACCGGCATGAGCCGGTAACCCTTCCGCAAACCCCAAAAATACAGGTCAATCATTGACGGAACCGGGAATTCTGTCTATGCTATGATGCATATTTTACAGGGGGAGGGATGCGGATGATCCTGGACAAACTGGCCAACATCGGCGCATATCGGGGGCTGCATCCCAACCTGGATACGGCCATCGACCACTTGCTGAACAACGATGTATATGCGCTGCCTCTGGGCCGCACCGAGGTGGACCAGGACCGGGTGTTTATCAACGTCATGGAAAGCGCCCTTCAGCAAAACCGCACCTGGGAAAGGCACCGCCAGTATGCGGATATCCAGATCATGCTGGGGCCGGGTGAAAGCATCGCCTGGGCGCCTGCCGGCGATCTCACGGGCTTTGACCCCTACGACGAGCAGCGGGGCGACGTTCAGTTGAGCCAGGATACCCGGGAGGGCGTGATGTGCTTCCTGCCCACAGGCTGCTTCGGCCTGTATTTGCCGGAGGACGCCCACCGGCCCAGCATCGGCACGGGCCTTAACCGCAAGGCTGTGGTGAAGGTAAAGGTATGCTGACCCACCAGGGTACCGCCGTGCTACACACCAAGAACTTGCTGCTGCGCCCCTACCTGAAGGGCGATGAGCAGGCCATGTATCAAAACTGGGCCGCCGACGAGGAGGTATCCCGCTACCTGACCTGGGCCCCTCATGAAAGCCTGGAGAGCACCCGGCAGATCGTATCCGAATGGGCAAGCTGCTATGGGTCGGACACCTTCTACCACTGGGGCATCACCCTGGATGGCCTGTTGATCGGCGACATCGCCGTGGTAAACTGGAATGAAGCAAGCGAGTGGGCCGAGATCGGCTACTGCCTGGGCCGCCCCTGGTGGGGCCAGGGCATTATGACCGAGGCGCTGCAAAGCGTGATGCGCTATCTGTTTGAAAGCGTCGGCTTTCACCGCATCAGCCTGCGTCACCTGGCCCAGAACACCGCCAGCGGCCGGGTCATGCAGAAGGCCGGCCTGCAGTACGAGGGCACCATGCGGGATGCCATCAAACACCGGGACGGCCGCTTTGCAGATCTGTGCCTGTACGGCGCCCTCAATGGGGAGTGGCAGGCCGCACAAAGGAGGACGACAACATGACCCTGATCCCAGACAATTACCGCTCGATGCTGACCCTCTACCAGACCCAGGAGGCCATTGCCCTCATCAAGGCCACCGTTGAAGACTATCTGCGCAAGGCCCTGAACCTGAAGCGGGTGTCCGCCCCCCTGTTTGTGGAAGAATCCAGCGGGCTGAACGATGACCTAAACGGGGTGGAGCGCCCTGTGTCCTTTGATATCAAGCAGACAGGCAGCAATGTGCAGGTGGTGCACTCCCTGGCCAAGTGGAAGCGCCTGGCGCTGAAGGAATACAACTTCCCCGTGGGCGAGGGCCTGTACACCGACATGAACGCCATCCGCCGGGATGAAACCCTGGACAACCTGCACTCCATATACGTGGATCAGTGGGACTGGGAAAAGGTGATCACCCCTGAGATGCGCAACCTGGCTACCCTGAAGGACGCCATGCAGCGCATTGTGACCGCCCTGTGCGGCACCTGCGACCTATTGAAGTGGAAGTATGCCGGCCTGCCCGTGAACCTGACCCGGGAGGTGACCTTCCTCACCACCCAGGAGCTGGAGGATCAGTACCCCTCCCTCACCCCCAAGGAGCGGGAGAACCTGGTGGCCCGGCAATACGGTACCGTGGGCCTGCTGCAAATAGGCGGCAAGCTGCGCTCCGGCCAGCGTCACGATGGCCGCGCCCCCGACTATGACGACTGGGCCCTCAACGGCGACATTCTGTTCTGGCACGAGCCCCTGCAATGCGCCATGGAGATCAGCTCCATGGGCGTGCGGGTCAGCCCGGACAGCCTGGACAAGCAGTTGACCCTGGCCGGCTGTGACGACCGGCGGCAGCTTCCCTTCCACAAGGCTCTGCTGGCGGGCGAGCTGCCCTACACCATCGGCGGGGGCATCGGCCAGAGCCGCACCTGCATGCTGCTGCTGGCCAAAGCCCACATCGGTGAGGTACAATCCTCCTACTGGGACAAGGACACCATTGCAGCCTGTGAACAGGCCGGCATCACCCTGCTGTAAGGAGCATTACCATGGAAAAGCCACAGGATATTTTCGGCAGCCTGGTCTTCAACTTTGACGTGATGCGCAGCCGCCTGCCCAAGGACACGTATGTTGCCCTGCAGCGCACCATGGCCACCGGCAAGCGCCTGCCGCCTGAGGTGGCCGCCGTGGTGGCCAACGCCATGAAGGATTGGGCCATCGAGCACGGCTGCACCCACTACACCCACTGGTTTCAGCCGCTCACCAACGTCACGGCGGAAAAGCACGACAGCTTTATCTCCCTGGTGCCGGGCGGCAAAGTGATCATGGAGTTTGGCGCCAAGGAGCTGATCCGCGGCGAGTCCGACGCCTCCAGCTTCCCTTCGGGCGGCCTGCGGGCCACCTTTGAGGCCCGGGGCTACACGGCGTGGGATCCCTCCAGCTATCCCTTTATCAAGGATCATACCCTGTGCATCCCCACCGCCTTTTGCAGCTATGACGGCCAGGCGCTGGACAAGAAGACGCCCCTGCTTCGCAGCATGGACGCCCTCAACCGCCAGGCCCTGCGTATTCTGCGCCTGTTTGGCAACTACGATGCCCAGCGGGTGACCGCCTGCGTGGGCGCCGAGCAGGAGTATTTTTTGGTGGACAAGGCCCTGTACGACCAGCGGCGCGACCTGCAGTTCACCGGCCGCACGCTGTTTGGCGCCATGCCCCCCAAGGCCCAGGAGCTGAGCGACCACTATTACGGCAGCGTCACCCAGCGGGTGAAGGCCTTTATGCAGGAGCTCAACGAGGAGCTGTGGCGCGTGGGCATCCCCGCCAAGACCGAGCACAACGAGGCCGCCCCCGCCCAGCACGAGCTGGCGCCCATCTTTGAATCAGTCAACATCGCCACCGACCACAACCAGCTCACCATGGACCTGCTGCGCAAGGTCGCCCTGCGCCACGGCATGGTGTGCCTGCTGCACGAAAAGCCCTTTGCCAACATCAACGGCAGCGGCAAGCACAACAACTGGAGCCTGATGACCGACACCGGCGTCAACCTGTTTGAGCCGGGGGCCACGCCGGCGGAGGACGCCCAGTTTCTGCTGTTCCTGTGCGCGGTCATCAAGGCGGTGGATCAGCATGCCGACCTGCTGCGCCTGTCGGTAGCCAGCGCCAGCAACGACTGCCGCCTGGGCGGCTTTGAGGCGCCCACCCCCGTCATCAGCATCTTTTTGGGCGACGAGCTGACCGCCGTGCTGGATGCCCTGGAAAACCACCGCACCTATGTGAAGGAGACCACCGCCGACATGTCCGTGGGCGTCCACGTGCTGCCCAAGTTCCCCAAGGACGTCAGCGACCGCAACCGCACCTCCCCCTTTGCCTTTACGGGCAACAAGTTTGAGTTCCGCTCCCTGGGCTCCTCCATGTCCCTGGCCGAGCCCAACACGGTGCTGAACACCGCCGTGGCCGACGCCCTGCAGGGCTTTGCCGATGTATTGGAGAAAGCCGACAACTTCCACGCCGCCTGTGAGGAACTGGTGATCGGTACCATCCGCCAGCACAGACGGGTGATCTTTGACGGCAACGCCTACTCCCAGGAGTGGGCCAAGGAGGCCAAGGCCCGGGGCCTGCTGTCCATGCAGAGCGTGGCCGACTGCCTCCATTGCATGGTGGACGACAAGAACATCGCCCTGTTTGACCGCCAGCGGGTGCTGAGCGAAAGCGAAATCCGCAGCCGCCAGGAGGTGCGGGGCGAAACCTACTGCAAGGTGATCCGCATCGAGGCCCAGACCATGCTGGTGATGACGCAAGGCGAGATCCTGCCCGCCGTCATCGACTACAGCAAGCGGGTGCTGGAGGCGGCGGAGCTGAAGCAGCAAATGCTGCCCGAGATGGAGCCTGTGGAGCTACGGCTGGCTGCCAAGCTGGGCACGGTGCTGCAGCAGATTGTTGAATCCAGCGACCACCTGCGCGCCCAGGTGGAGGCCATGGACAAAAAGCAGGGCTGGCTCAAGCAGGCCGCCTTCTGCCGCAGCCATGTACTGCCCGCCATGGCGCAGCTTCGGGCCGCCTGCGACGAGGCCGAGCTGCTGAGCGAGCGCGCAAGCTGGCCTTTCCCCACCTATGGGGATCTGTTGGGGAGCGTATAACTATAGAACATCAGCCCGGCCCTCCTGCGGGGTCGGGTTTTTAAGAAGGCATGTGCGTGGCAC
>JAAZBR010000366.1 GCA_012513735.1 Clostridiales bacterium
TGCTGCCAGTCGGGAGATCATATCCTGTGCATGCGGGATATCTACGGGCCTCTCAAGCGTTTCATGGCGGAGGTGGGCATCCCGCGACTGGGGCTGGAGTGCAGCTATGTCAGCGGTACCGATTTGGGCGAGATCGAGGCGGCCATCCGCCCCAACACCAAGTTGATGCTGCTGGAGAGCCCGGCCACCTTTGTATTCACTGTGGTGGATCTGCCGGCCGTCGCCGCGCTGTGCCGCAGCCGGGGCATCAAAACCTACATCGATAACACCTACTGCACGCCGCTTTTTCAGAACCCGCTGGACATGGGGATGGACATTGTAATGCACACCCTCAGCAAATACCTGGGTGGCCACAGCGATGTGATCGGCGGGGTGCTGGTTGTCAACGATGAAGCGCTGATGCACAGCATCCACCACGGTATCCGCGAATGGTTGGGGGGTATCCTGGGCCCCATGGAGGCCTGGCTGGTGCTGCGCGGCTTGCGTACCCTGGATGCCCGGCTCAAGGTACACCGGCAGACTGCCCTGGCCGTGGCCCGCCATCTGGAAAGCCACCCCAAGGTAGAGCGGGTGTGGTACACAGGCCTTGCCAGCCACCCCCAGAAGGAGCTGATTGCCCGGCAAATGCGCGGGCACACCGGTCTCATGAGCGTGGCGCTGAAGGGGCCCAAGGAAAACGGCCTGCGCTTCATCAACGCGCTGCAGCTATTTGGCAAGGGTTGCAGTTGGGGCGGTTTTGAAAGTCTGGCCGTCTGTCCCCTGTACCAGTCAAGTGAGGAAGAGCTGCAGTTCCTCCATATGCAGTCCTACGCCGGCCTGGTCCGGTTGCACTGCGGGCTGGAGGGGGAAAACAACCTGCTTTCCGACATCGACCAAGCCCTGGAACAGCTATAGACGGGTCGGCATCGCCGCCCGCTAAAATAAAGGAGGTACATCATGTTTCGTAAACTATTGGCAATCCTGCTTGTACTGATGTTGACGGTGCCGATGGCGCTGGTGAGCGCGGAGAGCGTCAGCCTGCGCTTCATCGACGTGTCGCCCAGCCCTGCCCGGCAGGAGTATTTTGAAAAGACCTTTGCCAAGTTTAAGGAGGAGACGGGCATCACCGTCAACTACGAGAGCGTGCCCTGGGATGACGCTGCCAACAAGCTGACGGTGCTGGGCACCTCGAATCAGCTTCCCGATGTGATGACCACATGGGCCGGCTGGCTGGGCCAGTTCACCTCGGCCGGCTGGGTACGTCCTCTCAGCCCCTATACAAAGGGCACCGAGGACCAATATGCCGACACCGTGACCAAGCTGGTGTGGAAGGGCGAGAATGAGCTGTACGGCGACACCTACACCGTGCCTGACGGCATGATGGTGAAGGGCGTGTTCGTGCGCAAGGACTGGGCTGCTGAAGAGGGTCTGGATCTGGATCCCCACAAGGGCTGGACCTACGCCCAGTATTTTGACGCCGTCTATAAGCTGACCAACAAGGAAAAGAACGGCTACGGCACCTCTTTCCGCGGCGCCCGCGGCGCCTTTGACCCCCTGTTTGTGTACCTGCAGAGTTTCACCGGCGGCAAGGCCTATGCGGATGACGGCAAGGCGCTGTTCAACAGCCCCGAGTGTGTAGCCGCTTACAAGACCTGGAACGACCTGTACCTGAACAGCGCAGCCCCCAAGGATGCCATCAACTGGGGCTTCATCGAGATGGTGGATAACTTCACCGGCGGCCTGACCGGCACCCTGATTAACGACAGCGAGGTGGCCGCCACCTGCATCGCCAACATGAAAGACGACCAGTGGATGGTGATGCCCATGCCCAAGAGCGATGTGGACGGCAAGATCTACAACACCGTCAACTCCCCCTATGCCTACAGCATCAGCACCCATTCCAAGCATCCGGACGAGGCCTGGAAGCTGATTGAGTTCCTGACCCGTCCCGACAATAACATCGAGTACTGCAAGCTGACCGGCCTGATCCCCATCCGCAAGGAAGTGGGCGACGATCCCTTCTACGGTCCCGATGGTTACTACGCCACCTTCATGCAGCAGATCAACGACCCGGCCATGGTGGTGCCCTGCGCCTTTGGCCCCTTCAGCTACACCGACATGCATCAGGGCATGATGCATGAGGAAATGCAGAAGTACCTGCTGGGCCGCCAGGATGCGGAAACCTCGCTGAACAATGTGGCTAAGGAGCTGGAAACCCGCATGATCGACTACCTGGCAGCCAACCCCGGCAGCAAGGTGGAGCAGCCCAAGGGCCTGAGCGACTAATACCCTTCCACCGAAGCGCTGCCGCCGGCATCCCGTCCGGCAGCGCTTCGGCCTTTCCTTCCCCTGGCCGGGATGTGCAACAAGGAGGCGCCCATGGACACCACATTGTTGATCTTTCTGCTGGTGGTCGTTGTGCTTTTTGTCATCGGCTTCCTGCTGCTCAGGCACTATGAAAAACAGAACAACAACGCTGCCCGCCGCCTGAAGCTGGCTGCCCAGCCCTATGCCTTCATCGGACCGGTGCTGATTCTGCTGCTGCTGGCCTTCGGCTGGCCGCTGATCAACAGCTTCATCATGGCGTTTCAAAACTATAAGCTGACAGCGCCCAACGCTATCCGCTTCAACGGCCTGGATAACTTTCAGAAGCTGTTCGACGATTCCGATATCTGGCTGATCATCACCAACTCCTTTGTCTATGTGATCGTCAGCGTGCTGGGGCAGTTCCTGCTGGGCATGATCCTGGCCCTGGCCCTGCGGCGCAAGTTCCGCGGCCGGGGCGTCTACCAGGCGCTGGTGTTCCTGCCCTGGGCCTTCTCAGCCTTTGTCATCGGCCTGATCTTCCGGTGGAGCTTCAACGGCGAGTATGGCGTCATCAACGACCTGCTGGTCAAGATGGGCCTGATAACCGAGAAGATCGCCTGGCTGGGCACCCCGGGGCTGTCGCTGCTGGTGGTGATCCTGGCCATGATCTGGATGGGCGTACCCTTCTTTGCCATCATGATTCTGGCAGCGCTCCAGTCCATTCCCGCCGATGTGTACGAGGCGGCAGACATGGACGGTTGCGGTCCCATTCGCCGCTACTTCGCCATCACGCTGCCCTATATCAAGCCCACCATCATCATGACACTGCTGCTGCGCACTATCTGGATCTTTAACAGCTTTGATCTGATCGTGGTCATCACCGGCGGCGGCCCGGCCAACTTCAGCCAGACGCTGCCCAGCTACATGTACACCAAGGCCTTCAGCAGCTACGACTTCGGGTTGGCTGCGGCGCTGGGCGTGTTGCTGATCGTGATCCTGGGGGTGTACGCCGTGTTCTTCCTCAGGGTGACCAAGTACAATAAGGCAGGTGATTTCTGATGACACCGCGTGTAAAGCGTAATCTGCTGACCACCGGGCGTGTGCTGCTGCTGGCCCTGTTTCTGCTGGGCGTGCTGCTGCCCATTTACTGGATGGCCGTCACCTCCTTCAAGCCCCATGCCGAGGTGATCAACGCCCAGAACATCACCTACTTCCCCCAGACCTTTACGCTGGAAAACTACAATCAGTTGTTCTCCATGTACGACTATGGGCAGATGATCAAGAACTCGCTGATCGTGTCCAGCAGCACCGGCCTGGTGGTCACGCTGCTGTCCATCCTGGGCGGCTATGCGCTGGCTCGCTACAACTTCCGGGGCAAAAGCTCCATGCTGCTGTTCTTTCTGATTACCCAGATGATTCCGGGTATTCTGGTCATCATTCCCCTGTTCATTCTGTTCACCAACGCCAAAATCATCAACACCCATCTCAGCCTGTTCCTGTTCTACCTGGTTACCAACCTGCCCTTCTGTGTGATTACCATGCGCAGCTTCTTTGAGCGCATCCCCTATACCCTGGAGGAGGCCGCCTCGGTGGACGGCTGCACCAAGTGGCAGACCCTGTTCCGCATTGTGCTGCCGGTTATGTTCCCGGGCATTGTGGCGGTGTTTGTCTTCGCCTTCATTGGCGCGTGGAACGAGTTGATTGCCGGTACCATCTTCATCAATACGCCGGACATGTGGACGGTGCCCGTGGGCCTGAAATCCCTGATCGGCAAGTACGATGTCAAGTGGGGCGTGCTGATGGCGGGCGGCATTCTGGCCTTGCTGCCCACGGCGATCATGTTTGCTGTCATGCAGCGCTTCGTGGTGGAGGGCCTGACGGCAGGTGCCGTCAAGGGATAACATGGACAGTACCCAAGGCCGTGCCCTTCAAAGGGAGGCCACCTATTTGCGCATCGCGGAGGCTCTGTGCACCCACATCCGGGCACTGGGCCTCCAGCCGGGCGACCGGCTGCCGCCAGAGCGGCAGTTGGCCGCCCAGTTTTCGGCCGGCCGCAACACCATCAGGCAGGCGCAGGCCTTGCTGGCCCGCCAGGGCATTGTGCGGCTGGTCAGTGGCCGCGGCGCTTTTTTGGAGCGGGAGCCGGGGGAGGAGCCCTTGCGCCTGCGCCTGATGGAGGTGGACTACAGGGACCTGTTGGACATCAAGATGTGGCTGGAACAGTTGGCAATACGCCGCGCGGCGGAGCGCGCCACTGCGCAGGATCTGGACACCTTGTCCGCCTGTGCCGAGAATCTTCATCGGGATGCCCTGAAAGGCCGATACTTCATGGCCACTGACCGTGCCTTTCATACCCAACTGCTGCACTGCGCAGGCAGCCA
>JAAZBR010000367.1 GCA_012513735.1 Clostridiales bacterium
AGCGTACAGGTTTTTTGATGGACATTCAGACCGTTCGAGCCAAACTGCGGGAGTATGCCTTGATGGGGGTGTTTGATAGTGAAAAAAGCGGCCGCAGCCTGCTATACAGGCGTTCTTCCTTGGAGATGGAGCAGCTGTGCGCCACACTGCCTGAACTGTGGGACGCGGTCGCGTTTTTCAGTGAGGTGGCACCGCTGGGCACTATCGGAAGTTTTATATTGGACCGCGCGCCGCAATCAGAGCCGCTGGTCCAGCTGAAGCATCATTTTATTTCCGGTGCGCTGGATGACGATATTCTGATGAATGTTTTGCTGGCAATGTCGCAGGGTGATTGGCTTGACGTAGTGAACCTGAGCCAGCGCAGGAAGGAACGGCGCAGCCTGTGCCTGAAGCCGTTGTCGGTCATGATTAGCGTGACAAACGGTCGCAGGCATCTGATTGCCTATGACAAGGGTCGCAAACGGCTGACCAGTCTGCGATTGGACTATATCGAGTCGGCAAAGCCGAGAGAAAGGGATGAGCAGGAGGCATCCATAATGCCCATCCCGGACAGTTGGGGTGTTTCTGTTTCCGGGGGGCAGGCCGATGAAACCTTTGACATGGTTGTATCCATCGATATGGAGCACGAGGCCCATGTGTTGCAGCGCCTGCGGCGTGAGTGCCGGCACTGTGGTCGGGTGGAGCAGTTAGGGGAGGGCTATTATCGCTTTTGCGCGCAGGTAAGCAACAGTGCCGAAATGATGAGCTGGGTGAAAAGCTATATCGGGCGAATTGTTCGCTTTACGTGCAGCAATCAGGAGGTCAGCGCGCTGCTGGAAAAGGATATGCGGGAGATGGCTGCCATGTACGGAGAAATGCCGTGAACAGCCTATTTAGCGAGGTATACGGGCTGTATTACATGCTGACAGCAAAGATACTGCGGGAGGCACCCATTGGCCGTGCGCGCATGGAGGAGATCGTAAGGGAGGGTGGCTTTGGCGAAACGCTGCTGGAACTGCTTCCGCCTTTGCTGGACGGCACGTGGCCGCTGCTGGAGGAACAAAATGGCCTATATCACAGCCGGCTTCGCCACCCGCCCAGCACACCGCTGACAACACTGGAGCGGCGCTGGCTGGCAACCATCGCATGCGACCCTCGCATGGCGCTGTTTCTCACGCCCGAGCACATGCATTGGCTGCTGCACATGCTGGGACATCCTGAGCCTTTGTTTTCAACGCAACACGTGCGTTACTATGACCAAGCCTTGGACGGCGATGATTACGCATCGCTGCGGGTCCGCAGAATCTTCAGAACCCTGCTTGCCGCGGTGCGGACGCATCAAATGGTGCGTATCCATTACCACTCCCCCCGCCGGGGGCTGCGCGCGCAGCATGTCCTTCCTTTGAAACTTGAGTATTCCATGCGCGACGACAAGTTCCGCCTGCTCTGCGTCCACCCGAATCACAAGGGAAGTGGACACTACCGTTTGCTCAACCTGCAGCGCATGGAGGGGATCTGTGTGCTGGAAGAAAAAGAGCCCCCGACGGGCAACCTTCATGAATGGCATAACAGCCGGCGATGTGACGAACCCATCACGGTGGTAGCCACCACAGCCAGGAATACGTTGGAACGCTTTATGATGGAGTTCTCCTTCTGTGAAAAGGAAAGCGTATATGACGAGGAGCGTCAGGTCTGCCATGTACGCATCTGGTATCGCAAGGAGGATGAAATGGAAATGGTTATCCGGCTGTTGAGCTTTGGCCCGACCATCCGCGTAACCGGCCCGGGGCGTGTAGTAGAAGAAATCCGCCGGAGGGTACAGCGTCAGTATGCACTATTGGAGGATGCGGACAGTATACACGCTCCTGAGAAATCGATATAATACCCCCAGCATACGAAAGAGAGACCTTCAACCATGAGCAAGAAAGACCAGGAAGCCCGCCGGCTGGAAATCATCCGCCTGCAAAACCAGGTGATCCGCGAGATGACCGAGCGAGGCATCACCGGCATCGGGGAGGATTTGTGGGGCATGCGGGCAGAGATAGAGAACCTGCCCGAGGTGA
>JAAZBR010000368.1 GCA_012513735.1 Clostridiales bacterium
AATGACCGCTGGGTGCTGGTGGACTACAAGACCGATCACTGCCCTGCAGCCGACCTCCCTGCCCGCTACGGTGATCAGCTGTGCTGGTACGCCCGTGCACTGCGGGAGATCACGGGCAAGGATGTGGCGGAGCTATGGCTTTACAGTCTCAACGAGAGCCGTTCTGTGGCGGTTCAAAATAGTTAAACGTTTAAGTATTTAATTGGAAGGCTTGAATGAGGGGCTTTCAAAGGCAAAAGAGAAGCGGATAGGGCAGCTTTTTGAATGCTGTATTGCGGCAAGGTATGGCAGCGCCTGCCGCCGCTCCCGACCAAAGCGGTGGCACCGCGCGGCCTGGGAGCTTTTTCAGCGACGCCGGGGAAACAAGCGAAAACTTTTTGTTTCCCTCACAGCTTCCATCGCTCAACGGCATGCAGCGGACAAAGCCCCTTGCCGCAAAGTCCCAGGTCTTGGAGGCCCCGAACCTTTCCTTCTCTTTTCCTTGCCCCCTGCAAAAAACTGTGATATAATAGAAGTAACCGCCGGTTTTGTTCCGTTTTTTGGTTTACAAAATCCTGTACATGTTATCCACCAACGGTGTGGATAAGCATGGGGACAAAAAAACCGGTGGGGGCGAAAAGTACCGGAAAACGGGGGTTTAAATGATCCACAGGCGGTGGATCATAGAAATGGGGATATTGTGGAAAATCCATTTTGGCCCCCAAAATACCGACGCGGTCGTGCAGAAAATTGAGGGGTTGCCCTCCTCCTTTCGCGGAGTGCGTCGCCGGCGGCCCGCCGGGCAGCGACCCCAGGAGCCGCTGTCCACCGTCTGTCCCAGACCCATCCACAGGTTATCCACCGTGCCAAAACAGCGCAAACCCAGGCAATGCAAGGCTTTGCGGAGTTTTCCACATTATCCACCGCCTCTACTACTACGACGATATATATATTCTGCAGCAGCAGAACAGAAAGAAGGATTCGTATGCGTTTTTCCGCCAACGCCGCTGATATCAACGCGGGCATGAGCCTGGTCAGCCACGCGCTGAGCGCGCGCCCCATGCGCCAAATCTATGAGGGCGTATTGATCGAGACCGCCGAGAACGGCATATACTTTACCTGCACCGATGGGGAAATGACTATCCGCACCCGGGTGAGCGCCATGATCGTGGAGGAGGGCGTAGCCGTAATGCCCGCCAAGCTCTTCGGCGAGCTGCTGCGCAAGCTCTCGGGCGAAGTGGATATCGAAATCGATAAGCGCTTCCGCGCGTCTATCCGTGCCCTGGGCAGCAATACCAGCATGGCCGGAACCGAGGCCAGCGAGTTCCCGGACCTGCCCGACGTGGCCGGTGCGGAGTTCGAGATCGAAATGCCCCAGCGCCAGCTGCGGGACGCCATCAGCCGCATCATGTTCGCCGTATCTACGGATGAAACCCGCCGCATCCTCACGGGCTGCCTCATCGAGGTGTTCCCGGAGGAGACCCGCTTTGTGGGCCTGGACGGCTTCCGCCTGGCCCTGCAGCGCATCCAGGCCGAAAACAGGCTGCCTGAGGGCCGGCAGAGTGTATCCGCCGTGGTGCCCGGCCGCATCCTGGGCGAATTTGCCCGGATGCTGGGCGAGAGCGACGAGCCCGCCCACGTGGTGTGCGGCAAAAACCGCTTTATCCTCAGCTTTGACGACACCACCTGCTACACCAGCCTGCTCACCGGCGAGTACATCAACTATAAGCAGATCCTGCCCGCTTCCTGGCAGAGCGAAGTGAAGCTGCGCCGGGATGACTTCATCAGCGCCATCGAGCGTGCCAGCCTGATGGCCCGGGAGGGCAAGAACAACCTGCTGCGCCTCTCCTTGACGGACAAGGAGATGACCATCACCGCCAATGCCGAGCGCGGCGCCGCCCTGGAGACCATCCCCGTCAGTTACTCTGCCGAGGAGTTCAAGATCGCCTTCAATGCCCGCTACCTCTCCGACGTGATCCGCAACGTGTACACCGAGGA
>JAAZBR010000369.1 GCA_012513735.1 Clostridiales bacterium
CCGTCAGCCTGTTGTGCACCGTTATCCTCGCTAAATCCTTCGGCTGTGTGCTGCCCCTGCTTACCAAGCGTGTCGGGCTGGACCCGGCGGTCGCCGCTTCCCCTATGATCACCACGCTGGTGGACGCGGCCAGCCTGTTCATCTTTTTCTCTATCGCGTCACATGTTGTTCTTCTATAATTTGACTCCTCAAGACCCCTATAAGCCACCCTGCCCGGCGCAATACTATAGACTCAGCAAGAACATTAGGAGCAGGCGAAAACCTGCTCCATTTATATTTGGGAAGAGGAAGATGAATCGATGCTATTCATCATCGGACAGGTATCCAGTGGGCACCCGGACAAGATTTACGACCAGATTTCCGATGCGATTGTGACCGACTGCCTTCTGAACGACCGGGGCAACCGGGTGGCGGTGGAGTGCATGATCAAGGATTATGACATCTCCATTGCCGGTGAGATCGCATCCGGGCATATGCCTGAGTTCAAAGACCTGACGTACTGTTTCCAGGCCGGCATTGGGTTGCCTGATCACGTACACACAGCACATGGGCCAGCTAAATATCTGCTTTGATCATCGTGCCGACACCAAGGCATGACAGGTGCGCCCGCCCGGGCAAGAGCCTACGGGCCATGGTTTTATCCCGTCACCGGAACAGGTCCATAAAGGCATAGAAATCCTCCGCGATCCCGCCGGAGAGGACCACTGCTCCGCTCGCGACAGCGTCCCGGGGGGTCAGCTTGCCTAAAACCAGTTGTTTCCATGTCAGGGTGTCGGTGATCAGGCCAAACTGCTCCCCAACATCATACGGCGGATCCACCTCCAGGATGCCCCTGCGAACATTCAGCTTGTACTGCACCGGCTGGTCCGGAGCATTCCCTTCGGTTCCGGTCAACTGCAGGGCGGCCGTGACATCCATCTCCAAGGATTTGGAAGCGTTGAGGCTAACGGACATGATGCGGTGCAGGGTTTCCAGGGGCATCAGTTCCACCGCGCCCTCGCCCATTCTGGCGAAAATGGCCACGGGATCGCCCAGCGGGTAAGGCGACTGCAGCTGACCTGTCATTAAAAGATATTCAGACAGCAACATGTTGCGCGCCTGCGAACTCATCGTTTCTTCAGCCAGGGCGAGCATGGCCGCCTTCTTTGTCTCAAACGCCGCGGCGTTTTCCGGCTCCAGCACCAGCACATCATCAGCCAGCCGCAGCGCCCACTCCAGACTGCCTTGTAGTCTGGCTTCCTCGGCTTTCACCGCCAGGGCATCGACCCCGCCCGCCAGCATGGCCGACAGGCCTGCCTCGCTCTGGGTCGACTGGGGGAATAGGTCCCTGACCTCGCCTGTGTAGTAGCCCCTGTAGTAGCGAAAGAGATGGACGATGTCCCATTCTTTTGTGCCGTAGGTTTCCTGCAGATAAGGGCTGGAAGCAAGATGGGGCGGCAAAACGATCAGGTCCATCATCTCCCCCGCTGTAAATCCCCGGTTCATGTACTGCACAGTCTGGTCGTTGAGGTACTGGATAGCGTCGCTGAAATTGGTGAGGTACTCTCGGATGTTGTCCGCCCCGGTTGTGACAGGGTTGGGGCCGTGCAGCGCCACCATGTATTCGGGGTTGAGGCTTCTGCACAGCTTCAGGCTGTTCACATAATCCAGCGCATCCCTCTGGCGGCTGCCCCGCATGGTCGTCAGGGCCGGGAACGCTTCATAGATGAGGCCGATTTCAATCAGCACTTCTTTTTCAGGCAGCCAGACGATGATGATGTCCTGCGTCTCTCCAGGCGCGGAAATGAGATTGATCTCGATCCCCGCGATCGTGGTCTCCAACCTGTCCCTGACCGTCCTGGTGGGTGGCAGGAAGCCGGAGGGCCCCAGCACGTTCGCACCGGTAAGGACATAGCCCGTATACCAGCCCTTGTTGCCCAGCGCGGGCGCGTTTTGGAACAAAATCCCGCCCATCATCGCACCGCCCACAAGCCGGGAAGGGAAGGCTTGGCCATACCACTCGTCAAACAGGGACTTCATCAGCGCTTCGTGGGCGATAATCTCCGTTTCGCTGTCCGCGAAGACAGCGGCACCGTGGATGTGGCAGTCATGGCTGTGGGTGTAGATGACCGCCTTGACGGGTTTCCGGTCGAAAATATTGTCCAGCTCAGCATTGAAGGCGGACTTGACAGCCTGCGCGGCCGGGATGCTCTCCCCCGGGTCCACGATGATCAGTCCATCCGTGCCCTCAATCAGCGCTGGATTGTCCCGGTTGAACCCGCGGGCCACA
>JAAZBR010000370.1 GCA_012513735.1 Clostridiales bacterium
ATGGGGTCCCACCATCGCCCTTCCTCCCAGGGCTCCTCCGCCCGCGCCAGCCCCTCCAGCAGGACGTTCAACGTCAGAGCCAGCGCCAGCAACACAAAGGGCAATCCCAGAACGTGGGGGTGCATATCGCCCAGCAAAAAGCTAAATCCCGGGAATTCGTCAATGGGCTGTATGCCCATCGAGTTTCCCTGAGGGTCCAGGTCGTGGATCACCCGCGAGGCGCGCCACCACCACCAACCGCTGCGGGTGGGCATCCAACTGGCGGCCTCTCCGGCGGCAAAGGGTCCGTTGATGTCCTGGATGTCCAGCCAGCGCCAGAATCCTTCGGGCAGCAGCCGGGCGCTGTACAGCACCTCCAAAAAGCCTTCCAGGTTGCCCATGACGGCCACCAACACAGAGCCCAGCAATCCCCAGCCGATGGGACTGGCGACCGGGCGGTTTGAGCCCGCCGCTTTTTCCGTCCGCAAAAAGCCCTTGACCAGGTTGTACACCAGGCCAAAAGCCCCGGTGCAGGTCAGGGCAAACAGCGAGGCCACAGCTACGTTAAAGGTGATGTGGGCGGCAAATCCCGATAGGCGGGTCAGCATGGCCATCATCACATAGCCGAAATAGTAATAGCTGATGGCATAGCCGCTCAACCAGGCATCGTGCGGGGGAAAGTACTCGCTGCGGCCAATGCTGTTCAGGAACATGATCTCCATGAACTTTTCGCCGCCCGAGGTCAATAGCTCTGGGCTGTAGGCGCGCAGCAGCGCCCACAGCGCCAGGGCTCCGGCAAAGAGCAGCTCGACGGCCCATACCAGTCGACCGTGGCTTTTCAGCCAGGCGAGTAGCCCCGGATCGTCCTCGGGGAGCCCCCTACGGTAAAGGAAGAGGGATACGGCAGCGACGGTCCCAATGCTGAACAGCGCTCCACCCAGGCTGTTGCGCAGCACCCCCAGCGAACTGCCCAACCAGAGAATATAGGTCGTCAGCAACAGCCCGAGGGGACGTGCAAAGGCATAGCCCCGCTCCGGCAGCCGCCGAAAGAAGCGATAGGCCATCGGCAGCGCTGCCAGCCCGATAACCTGTATCCAAACCCACCAAACGACGACCACCAGCATCCCTGTTTTCCTGTCCCTTTGTCGATTGAGCGTTCAGCGCACCGAACCGCCGACTCGCAACAGCTCTGCCGTGTCCAGCCCGGTGGCGGTCAAGGCCAGAATCAGGTCCTCATGTTCCCAGATCACCTGCTGCCAACCGGCCTCTTTGCGTTCCTGCCCCAGTTGCAGCAGCACCCCCGGTTGCCCCCCAACGGTCACATCCTGTACGTCTTGGATGGGCTTGGCCTGAAGATTGAGCCCCGAAATACTGGCCTGCTCGCCCAGCAGGATCGGATAGATCTGCAAGAGCATCTGCCTGCCCTGTTGGTCCTCATAGACCAGTTCTGCCAGCAAGGGCTGGGGGAGCCAGGTCGGCAAATCAGGATAGGTGTAGCTCTTGATATCGCGCAGGCGATAGCCCGGTGGTAGGTAGGCGGGCTGCACCAGTGCGAAAGGCACCCGCGCCTGGGCCTCTTCCAGCGAGGCGTAGCGCTCGATGGTGGAGCGTCCAACCGCTGCCGTAGCTTCTTGAATGGCCTGAGTGTTGGCCGGCGTGATCCGCACTTCAG
>JAAZBR010000371.1 GCA_012513735.1 Clostridiales bacterium
TCTCCCAGCAGGTGGTGGATTGTCTGGCGCAGAACTGGGGCTTCAACCTGGATCAGCCGCTGCCGGGGGAGCGCAGGGCCATCCGGCTGTGCACAAGCTGGGCCACCCGGGAGGAGGATGTGGAAGCCTTGATTGGGGATATCCGGCGGCTACTGGCAACGGAAGGAGCAGGCGCTGCCCACTGAGGTACGGGCGACCAGACCCGACGCAATCATCCCCAAAGAAAAACCGGTTGCGGTATGCTTCTATTCTTCCGGCGCATGCCATATGATGTGATGCGCCGGTTGTTTTTACACAATATGCGTCATAACTTCATCAATTCGTCATCATTTGTCATAGATTGATCACCTTTTGTGCGCTATAATATCCCCAAAGAAGGGAGGCAATGCCCGTATAGGCCAGGTGATCATGGTGCAAGAAAGGATGAAGCCCTGATGCCCTCAAAGAAGACATTTGTGCTGGATACCAGCGTTCTGGCGGATTTTCCCCATGCTATTTATGCCTTTGACGACAACGATGTTTGCATCGCAGATGTGACACTGGAGGAGCTGGACGCCCTCAAAACCCGTGGCAGTGAAACGGGCGCCAATGCCCGGGCCGCCATCCGCCTGATTGAAGCCCTGCGCCAGGAGGGAGACCTGACCCAGGGCATTCGTTTGCCCGGCGGCGGTATTTTCCATATTGAGCTGAACCACCGTACGGCGCCTCTGCCCGAATCCTGGGATAGTAACAAGCCGGACAACCGCATCATCCGGGTATGCGTGGGGCTGACGCAAAAAACCCAGCCGGTGGTGCTGGTGTCCAATGACGCGGGGCTGCGCATCAAGGCCGGCGCCGTGGGGGTGGCGGCAGAGGAATACCGGGCCGGCCAGTTGATCCCGCGCCTCAACCAGCAGTACACAGGCCGCCTGCAGTTGCAGGCGCCCCAGGCTGTGGTGGAGGCCTTTCTGGCCGGGCAGCCGCTGTCCGCCAAGGATACCCGGCAACTGGCCGAGAACACCGAGCTGACTGAAAACGCCTTTGTGACCCTGACGGCCCTGGAGGACGAGCATAAATCGGCCCTGGGCCGGGTAGAGGAGGGGCAGGTGGTGCCCCTGCAGTGGCAGCAGGAGCGGATGTACGGCGTCACCCCCCGCAACGCGGGCCAGCGCTTTATGCAGGAGGCCCTGCTGATGCCCTGCGACCGGGCGCCCCTGGTGATCCTCAAGGGTGCTGCGGGCACCGCCAAAACCTTCTTTGCCATTGCGGCCGGCCTGTGGCAGGTGAACCGCCAGCACCGCTACTCCCAGGTACTGGCCGTGCGCCCCAACATCAAATTTGATGAGGAGATCGGCTTTCTGAAGGGCAGCGAGGAGGAGAAGATCGCTCCCCTGATGCGCCCCATTGTGGACAATATCAACGCCCTGTTCCCCGGTGACCCTATGATGGCCGACAAGCTGGAGGAATACGGCACCATCGTCTACCAGGCCATGGCCTTTATGCGGGGTCGCAGCATCACCGATACCTGGATCATCGTGGATGAGGCCCAGAACATGACGCCTACCCAGGCCTTTGGCATCATCAGCCGGGCGGGGGCGGGCACCAAGATCGTGCTGGCCGGCGATCCCACCCAGATTGACAATCCCTATCTGGACGCCACCAACAATGGCCTGGTGTACGCGGCGGAGAAAATGAAGGACAGCCCGCTCTGCTGGCAGATCACGCTGGAGGATTCCGAATGCGTGCGCAGCCCGCTGGCCCGCGAAGCGGTGCGCCTGATGCGCTTGAAGGGTCAGGCGGAGATCGCGTAGCCGGTGCTGCATGCCCTTGCCGCAGCCCGCCTGCTGACGGGGAAGGGGAGCAGCCTCAGGCTTTGCAGAAATAAGAACAAATATTCTCATTTTGGCTCTCCTTTGCTTGTCACAAAGGAGGGCTCCATGCTATACTGCAAGGCGTCAAGCGGGTTTTCCGCGTTGTGTAAGGAGTTGCATGAAAGTTGGCGTCGTTTCTCTGGGCTGTGCGAAGAACCGGGTGGATACGGAGGAAATGCTTTCGCTGCTGAGCGAGGCGGGGTATGGGCTGACGGATGACCCAGCCAAGGCCGAGGTGCTGATTGTCAACACCTGCGGCTTTATTACGCCCGCCAAGGAGGAGTCCATTGACGCCATCTTCGAAATGGCCCAGTATAAGGAAACCGGCGCCTGCAAGGTGCTGGCCGTCACCGGATGCCTGGCCCAGCGCTACGCCGATGCATTGATGGAGCAGATTCCCCAGATTGATGTGCTGGTGGGCGTTACCCAGTACGACACGCTGGCCGATGCCATCGGCCGGGCGCTGAAGGGGGGCGAACGCCAGCAGAACACCCAGCGCAACAATATGTTTTTGCACTGCGGGCGGGTGCTGACCACGCCTCCGTATTCGGCCTATATCCGCATCGGTGAGGGCTGTGACAACCGGTGCGCCTACTGTGCGATCCCATTGATCCGCGGCGGCCACCGCTCGCGCCCCGAGCAGGATATTCTGGAGGAGATGCGCACGCTGGCCGGGCAGGGGGTGAAGGAGCATATTCTGATCGCTCAGGACACCACCCGCTGGGGCCGTGATTTGCAGGCGGGCACCCTGCAGGGCTTGCTGCGCAAGGCTGCCCGGGTGCCCGGCGTCCAGTGGCTGCGATTGCTGTACTGCTATCCGGATGAGACGGATCAGGCCCTGATTGATGAGATGACCAGCCATCCCAATGTGTGCCGCTACCTGGACCTTCCCCTGCAGCATGCCGTTCCCCGGGTGCTGAAGGCCATGAACCGCCGGGGCGACATCGTGCAGATTGAAGAGCTGCTTCATTATGCCCGGGACAAAGGTTTTGCGCTGCGCACCACCTTCATTGTGGGCTTTCCGGGGGAAACAGAGGAGGAGTTTCAGCAACTGCTGGATTTCACCGCCCGGGTGCGTTTTGACCGCATGGGCGCCTTCGCCTTCTCGCCGGAGGAGGATACCGCCGCCGCCCTGCTGCCCGGGCAGATACCCGAGCAGACCAAAAAGCACCGGCTGGACCGCCTGATGGCCCTGCAGGCCGATATCAGCCTGCAGCGCAACCAGCAGCGGGTGGGCAGCACCGAGCGGGTGCTGATCACCGGGCGTCAGGGGAGCCGTTACACCGCCCGCAGCGCCTGGGAAGCGCCGGACGCCGATGGGCTGATCTATGTAGATGCCCAGAAGAAGCTGGTGCCCGGTGCCTTTGCAGAGGTGTGCATCACCGGAGCCCAGACCTATGACCTGACTGCCTGCCTGCTGGAGGAATGCCCATGAATGTGCCCAACAAGCTGACGGTGCTGCGGGTCGTGTTGATTCCGCTGTGCCTGCTGTGTATCCTGCTGGGATGGGATATCCCGGCAGCGGTGGTGTTTGCCCTGGCGGCGCTCACCGACCTGCTGGATGGCTACCTGGCCCGGCGGGACAACCTGGTGACCAACTTCGGCAAGTTTGCCGACCCGGTAGCGGATAAAATTCTCTCCCTCACAGTGATGATTGCCCTGCTGGCCCGGGGGCTGTATCCCTGGTGGGCGGTGTGCATCGTGGCTGCCAGGGAGCTGGCTGTGGACGGGCTGCGCCTGATCGCTGTGGAGCAGGGGCAGGTGATCCCGGCCGGGCAATTGGGCAAGATCAAGACAAACGCCCAGTTTTTCTCCATTCTGTCCGCCCTGTTGCATTTGCCGGGGTGGATCACGCTGACGCTGGTCGTCGTCATGAGCGTGCTGACCATTCTTTCCGGCCTGCAGTACTTCTACAATGGCCGGAAGCTGTTTTCGGAAAACTGAAAGGAAGGGATCTCACCATGGCCAAGGAAAAGGTTGTCAAGGATACGTCGGAGGCGTTGAAGCAGGACGAAAAAGCGCTGGCGCTGGACCGGGCGCTGTCGGCGCTGGACAAGCAGTTTGGACGCGGCACCGTGATGAAGCTGGGCGCACAGACCAAGATGCAGGTGGATGCGGTGCCCACCGGCTGCCTGGAGCTGGACCTGGCGCTGGGGGTGGGAGGCATTCCCCGGGGCCGCATTGTGGAGGTCTTCGGGCCGGAATCTTCCGGCAAGACCACGGTGGCCCTTCACATTACCGCCGAAGTGCAGAAGAAGGGGGGCATCGCCGCCTTCATCGACGCCGAGCATGCGCTGGACCCGGCCTATGCCAAGCGCCTGGGCGTCAACATTGACGAACTGTATGTCAGCCAGCCCAACACCGGTGAGGACGCCCTGGAGATTGCCGAGGCCCTGATCCGCTCGGGTGCTGTGGACCTTGTGGTCATTGACAGCGTGGCGGCGCTGGTGCCCCGGGCCGAGATCGACGGCGAAATGGGTGACAGCTTCGTGGGCCTGCAGGCCCGCATGATGAGCCAAGCCATGCGCAAGCTGGCCGGCGTGGTCAGCAAGACCAACTCCGTGGTGGTGTTTATCAACCAGCTGCGCGAGAAAGTGGGCGTCATGTACGGCAACCCGGAAACCACACCCGGCGGACGGGCGCTTAAATTCTATGCTTCTGTACGCTTGGACGTGCGCCGCGGCGAGCAGCTAAA
>JAAZBR010000372.1 GCA_012513735.1 Clostridiales bacterium
CAAAAGCCCCGGCCTGGGCCAGGGCTGCATCGCTCATGATCAGGCCTGCATCAGCTGCCTCCTGCCCCAGCTCCTGCAGCGCCTGGCTGCCCGCGTTGATCAGGGGGTTCAGCTCCTGGGCACTGCGGCCAAACAGGGCCATGGCCATGGCATCCCGTTCTGTTTCATTGCCCACGCGGCCCAAAGCGTCTATCGCTTCCATGAACACGGTTTCGCTGTCCCGCAGCTGGCCGTTGGCATCGGTGATGTCAATCTTCAGCTTCTGGAAGGCTTCCGCGCTGGCCCCGGTGCCCTTGCGGGCGTTGTCCATGTTGCGGATCATCCGGGCCATGCTGCCGGTCATGGTTTCCACTTCCACGTCCACAAAGCGGGAAGCATAGCTCCATTTCTGCAGCGTGTCGGTGGAGATGCGGGTCTGCTGGGACAGGGTGATCAGGTCATCCGCAAAGACCCCAGCGCCCTTGGAAGCATCAAACAACTTCTTGGTGGCCGCCACAGCGGACGCACCCACGGCAGCGATGGCAGCGGCGGTGGCCTTGGCAGCAACTGCGGTGGCCTTGCCCAGCACCGCACCCACCTTCTTGAGGGTTTCGCCCCAGTCCCGGGTCTTCTTATCAGCCCTGCCGGTTTCCTGGCCAAAGCCATCAATGGCTTTTTTGTTGTCGTTCAGTTCGCCTTCCATCTTGGAAAGCGCTGCGGCAGCGTTGTTCAGCCTGATACGGTAAGCATCGGTGCGCTTGTCGTTTTCACCGTAGGCAGCGGCAGAATCACGCACCGCCTGCTGTAGGGAAGCCATGATCTCTTTTTGCTGATCAATCTGCTTGTTCAGCACATCATTCTTGGCACGCAGGGCGTCAATGCTCTTGCCGCTGTCGCCAAAAGCCGCGGAGGTGGCCTTCATTTCGCTGCCCAGCACCCGCATGGCGCGGTAGGCATCATCCAGGCTGGCCTTGTACTGCTTTTCACCGTCCAGGGCCAGGGTGGTTTTGATTTCCCTGGCTGCCATCAGTCCATGTCCCCCTCTCCGCGCGTAATGCCGTGCAGCTGGTCATCGTATTCCTGACGCCACAGGTAGATGTCCAGAAGCTTGCCCGGGCAGCTTGCCCAAGCGGCGTCTTCTGCCATGCCGCACATCATGGCGTAGGTCACCAGGCGCAGGGCTTCTAATTCCCTGCGCCTTCCCCGTTTTTTAGCACTTCCTCCAGGATGGGATCTGTTTCTGCATCCTCAGGCTGATGGTAGGTGCCGGTGCCCTTTGCAATGGCATCCATGCAGGCCTGCAGCATGGGTTCCATGTCGCTGGGCAGCATGTACAGGGCCACCTGCTGCTCGGTCAGCAGTTCGGCCTGGATGTCCTCCAGCATCCGGCCCTGGTTGGCCAACAGAGCCACCAGCCACCAAGCGATTTCCAGCGCCTGGCCCTGGGCTTCCTGCTGTGCCTGTAGCTTCCTTTCCAGGGTTTCCTTGTCCTCCCGGTCCCATTCCTCAATGGAAGGACCCGCAAAGGCTTCGGTCAGGCCGGATATGTCGCCGTACTTGTCCTGCACGGTTTTCAAAGCAGCCGTAGTAAAAACGAGCGCCTCTTCGCGCCCGTTCAAAGTGATGAGGACAGCCCGATCCAGCGCCCTCATGGGATGGTGATCCCCGCCACCGTGCTGATGAACTCCAGGGCCTCGGCATAGGTGGCAAACTCCTGCCGGCGGCGGAACTTGGCCATGCCGCTGGCATCATTGAACACGCCCATCACCGTGCCGGTGACTGTGGGGGTGCCAAACTCCAGCTTTTCGCCCTTGGTCTGGGTTTCCTCATCGGATTTGCCGAACTGCACCTTGTAGATCCAGTTGGCGATGTACTTGCGCACACCTTTGTACACCTTCACCTGGATGTAGCCATAACCGCCGGGCGTGCCCACGGCATCGGTGTCCTCCAGGTACGTGTTGCCGGTTTCGCCGGCTTCCTGCACGCCCAGCGCGCCCTTTTGAAACTCCGCGCTCAGGTCATCCATGCCCATTTCCAGCTCACCGCTGGAAACGCTGTTGTCCGATTCTGCCACCGTATCATCCGCATACAGCTTGCTGTCGTTCTTGGTCCAGCTCAGCTTCATGCTGGTCAGGCGCTCATGCCCGGTCACGGCAGGGCCGTATACCGGCATGGCGTTGGTAGGCTCACTGGTGATCGGGGCAAAGATTGAAGTTCTCAGTCCAATTAATGCCATAGGTCACTTTCCTTTCAAATACTCATCCCAGATGCGTTCATAGGCTTCCATGACAAAATCTGCCGCCAGCTCATCTGCCACATCCACAAAGTGGGTGGCCTTAACGCCTTTTTCGCCAGAGGTGCCATAGTGGTTGACAAAGGCTTTTTCTGCGTTGCGGACGCCTTTGCGGTCCTTGCCCTGGGGATAGATATCAATCAGTTTGATGTCGCCTGCTGTGCGGGGTTTTCTGGCATAGCCAATGGATTTCAGCATGTCGCCGGTGTCCACCAGGCCTTCCAGCTCAATGGCAGATTCCCAGGCAGCCTTGACTTCCTCAGCGCCTGCCATCAGCATCTTGTCGGCGGTCTCGCCCACCAGCTCACCCATCTGCTTCATTTCGGC
>JAAZBR010000373.1 GCA_012513735.1 Clostridiales bacterium
CCAGCACAATAAAGGGCTTCTGTCGGCCGATGCGGTCTGCCTGCAGGCCCAGGGGCAGGCGCAACATCATCTGGCTCAGGCCATAGACGCTGCCCACCAGCCCCTGCAGCGCACCCGAGGCCCCCATGCGAATCAGTTCGGCGTTGATATAGGGCGTGATGGCGTACTGGCAAAACCAGAACAGCGCCGTGATCAGGAACATCAGCGCCGGTCCTCTAAAGGACTGCCTGGCCTGTTCCTGTGAAGCTGCGCCTGACTGTAAAAACATCCTGTCCTCCTGTCCACATGAAGGGGCCGATGCACGCACCGGCCCCTGTGATATCCCTTTATCCCCACGCCCAATGAGCGCAGTCAGGTTGCACCTACTCCTGCACCCAGGCGCTCTTCTGTTCCATTACCTGCTTTTCATGCATGCGGAAGGTGAGCATCATCAATTGATCGGTCAGATGCACGTTGGAAATGATCACGTCCTCCGGGCCCGTCAGGTCCACAGCTGCGAAGTTCCAGATGCCCTTGACACCTGCCGCGACCAGGGGCTCTACAAGGGCCTGGGCCACGTCGGCGGGGGTGGTGATCACGGCGATGTCCACCGGGTTCTTTTGCAGTTGCTTGGTCATGTTGGATACGCTGTACACCCGCACGCCCCCGAATTTCTTGCCCACCAAGGCGGGATCGTTGTCAAATAGCACTGACACGTGGAAACCCTGGCTGTCAAAGCCGCTGTACATAGACAGCGCGCGGCCGATGTTGCCGGCGCCTACAATGGCCAGCTTGTGCTTGCGGTTGATGTCCAGAATATCGCCAATGCTGCGCCTCAAAAGCGCCACATTGTAGCCCCGGCCACGGCGGCCAAAGCCACCGAAGGCATTGAAATCGTGGCGGATCTGGGAATCCGTCAGGCCCATGCGGCGGGCCAATTCCTTGCTGGACAGGTCAATAAAGCCGATGCTTTCCAGCTCGGTCAGCTGGCGGTAGTAGGCGGGCAGCCGGCGCATCATGGCGTCGGAGGCACGCTCAGGAATTCTGTTGGTCATATCCGGTGTTCCTCACTTTGTTGTGCTATGCTGTGCCGCTTCGCGGCAGGGAATGCTGTCAATGCTTGGTGCAGCCGCACTTGCGCAGCATGCGAAGCGCCAGCTTCTCCTGGATGGTGCCGGGGATGTCCAGCCAGTGGCGGGTCTGCCGACAGTCGCCGCAGACAAAGGTCTCGCGGTGGCGGCCCAGCTTGAAATCCCGCTCCATCTTGCGGATGATCAGCGCATCCTCCACATCCCGCTGGGTGGGCAGGTGGGTGAAGTGCATGCGCAGCACGTCGGCATCCTCGTACAGGGCGTCAGAGGCGCCTTGAGCAACAAAGCGCCCGTCCGCGTAGCGGCCAGTTTCGATCAGGCCTACGCCCATGCCCACATTGAACTCGTCCAGCACGAAGAAGGCCTCGGGCGCGCCTTCCTTGATACCGCTCAAGCCAATGCGCGCACGCTCCCCGTCCAGGTACTGCTTGGTGCGCAGCGAATAGCTGTGCACCAACAGGCATACGGCTTCCTCATCCAAACTGTAATAATCCTCGTACACCTGGATGCAGGTGGTGCGCACACCGTCTTCCCCGGTGCGGTCGTTGCTGCCCACCCCATCCGTATCGCCGGGAAACAGGATGGGGGTGGTGTCGTGACGCAGCAGGATCAACTGCCCTTCCGGCGACTGCACCCGTAGCGCATTGACCTGCAGCTGGTTGTCTCCCTGGTTAACCGTGCGGATGGGGTTTGCCTCCTGAAACTCGTACCCCATACGCTGAAGCTTCTCAATCAGTTTACCCATTTTTTCTCCTCCTGCGTTCGGTTGGGATAAAAGTACGAAAAGGACAACGGTTATATTCTTATAAACATATTAACACACAAAATATACCCTGAAAAGCGTTTACATGTGATTTAATGTGTCATGTTTGTAGCAAAACTGCATAATACAAAAGAAATACAATGCTGTTTCGGTGCCGGTTTTCAGCTTCGTACATACCTTTGAAGCCCTTTGCTGTGCCTCAACAGCACCTCCATTGCCTACGCCCTGGATAGGTCTGTGCCGATACTCCGCCGTGGGGTCCGGGCAATCATTTCATGGTGCTGCTCTCAACCCGATGCCATTGGATACACTAATATATATGGAAGGAGAGGCTATGGCACCTGTTGATAAGATGTGAAAGGCAGGTGTCGGCAGTCCCTGCGTTGACAGGCGCGTACCTTTGGCTTAGAATGCACAAAAGCGTAACGAAATGAGTGAGGGAATGGCATGACCATACGTGATCTGGCCGATATCCTGGGGGCCAAGGTGTTGGTGGGTGCTGACCGCATGGATCAGCCTGTGATCAGCGCCTGCTGCTCGGACCTGATGAGCGATGTTCTGGCCTTTGTAACCGAAAAAACCGTGCTGTTGACGGGGCTGACCAATATGCACGTGATCCGCACGGCCGAAATACTGGACCTGAAATGCATCATCTTTGCCCGGGGCAAAATGCCGGGAGAGGATGTGCTGCAGGGGGCTGAGGAGCTGCACCTGGTGGTGATGATGGCCCCCCACACCATGTTTACCTGTGCCGGTATGCTGTACGAAGGCGGGCTGCGGGGTGCCGCCATGGACTGGAAGCTGTCGAGCCACGGAGCGGATGCATGAGTGCCCCCGCGCTGCAGAAGACCTATCAGGTGCAGCACCGCGATTTTGGCACTGCCGGCGAGGCCTCGGCCGACATCAAGCGGATGCTGCGCCAGTTGGGCGTACAGTCAGATATCTTGCGACGGGTATCGGTGGCCGCCTATGAGGCGGAGTTGAACCTGGTGATTCATAGCCTGGGCGGCCAGCTGAGCCTGGAGGTGGACACCCATCATATTCAGCTCAGCACCAGCGACACGGGCCCGGGCATTGCCGACCTGGAGGCCGCCATGCGGGCAGGTTTCTCCACCGCTGATGACGAGGCGCGGGGCATGGGCTTCGGGGCAGGAATGGGCCTGCCTAACATGAAGCGCAACGCCGATGCCTTTGATATTCAAAGCACCTTGGGCCAGGGCACCCAGATTGCCATGACCTTTAACCTGAGCTGACGCCGACTGCCTGCCCGGGCTTGCGTCCCCAGAGAGGCGGGCTGGCTGTTTATTTATTTATGCGGGGCAATCATGCGCCCGCCATTTGTGTTATTGCCAAAGGGATGCCGCTGGGCGGCGGAAAGAGAGGCCCATGGAAACGCGGTTTCATTCAGTCCGGTTGGACAAGGAACGTTGCAGAGGCTGCTCCAACTGCTTGATGCACTGCCCCACCGAGGCCATTCGTGTGCGCGGCGGTCGGGCGCATATCATCGACGAGCTGTGCATTGACTGCGGGGCATGCATCCGCGTGTGCAGCTACCATGCCAAGGTGGCCATGACCGATCACCTGGAGGATATCCAGGCCTTTCCCTACCGCATTGCGCTGCCGGCGCCCAGCTTTTACGCCCAGTTCAGCCACCAGGCGCACAGCATCGGTCAGATCATGGACGCGCTGAAGCAAATCGGCTTTCATGAGGTGTTTGAGGTGGCCAGGGGGGCCGACATCGTCACCCGGGCCATCCGGGAGCTGTTAAAGGATCACACACTGCCCAGGCCGCTGATTTCCAGCGCCTGTCCCACGGTGACCCGCATTATCCAGGTGCGCTTTCCGGGCCTGATCGAACACCTGGTGCCTTTGCGCCAGCCCATGGAGGTGGCGGCCGGCATCGCCCGCCGTGCCTTCTGCGAAAAATACCATGTGCAGCCCGAGGAGATCGGCATCTTCTTTATCACTCCCTGCGCCGCCAAGATGACGGCCATTCGCAGCCCCTTGGGCCAGCGCAAGTCCCATGTGGACGGGGCCATCAGCATCACCGAGGCCTATGGCGCGGTGATGCCGCTGCTGAACGACCTGCGCCATTCCAAGACCCCCTCCACAGCCACGCCCCTGGGCGTGGGCTGGGGTAGCGCCGGGGGCGAGGCCGCGGCTACCCGCCATGAGAACACCCTGGCGGTGGATGGCATCGAAAACGTGATCCGCGTGCTGGAAGAGGTGGAGCTGGGCAAATTAAGCGACCTTGATTTTCTGGAGACCGCTGCCTGCGTGGGTGGCTGCGTAGGAGGGCCTTTGGTGTACGACAACAACTTTGTAGCCCGCAACACGCTCAAATCCATTACCCGGGCCATGCCCCAGCAGGATCCCCAGGAAACGGTGGATCTGGGCTGCTTCAACCAAAGCAGCCTGCTGATGGAGCAGCCGATCATGCCCAACGACACCCAGCTCAAGCTGAGCGAGGACATGGAGGAAGCCCTGGACAAGATGAAGCTGATGGACGAGATCCTGGAGCGGCTGCCGGGATACGACTGCGGTTCCTGCGGATCGCCCAGCTGCCGCACCTTTGCCGAGGACATCGTGCGCGGCTACTGCGTGGAGATGGACTGCATTTTCCTGCTCAAGGACCGGCTGAAGCTGATGGCTCAGCAGATGGTGGACCTGTCCCAGACCCAGCGGGAACTGATGGGCAAAGAGGCTGCCAATGCAAAGACCGCCCGGGAGACGGGCGCCGAAAACGCTGAATAAAGCAGAGGGAGAGTCTGCCCGACGTTTCCCTGCAGCCCTGCGCGTCAGATGCGGGGCCTTTTTGATACCCCTGTGCAGCAGCATGTCTGCCGGCAGCCACCGGATGACCGGCAACCGCTTGCGCTTTTGTGCCCTTCCCGCTTACAATCAGCACAGCACCCTATAAGGAGGACACCCCATGACAGTTGCAGACTTGACCACTCTGATTGAAGGCAGCCTGCTGACGCCCCCTGCCGGGGAAGCCCGGGATGTTAGCTGCGGCTATACCTGCGATTTGCTGAGTTGGGTGATGGCCCATGGCAAACCCGGTATGGCCTGGATCACGGTACAAACCCACCTGAATGTGATTGCGGTGGCTTCCCTGGCGGAGATGAGCTGTATCATATTGCCCGAAGGCATCCAGATGGAGGGCCCGCCCCTGGACAAGGCCGGGCAGGAGGACATCGCAGTGATCGCCAGTCCCCTGGCCGCCTATGAGATCTGTGCCCGCATGGCCGCCGCTGGTATCCCGGCCTGACCTATGCCGCTGCACTACGACCTGCACATCCACAGCTGCCTGTCCCCCTGCGCAGATGAGGACATGACGCCGCAAAACATCTGTGCCATGGCCCGGTTGAAGGGGCTACAGATGATTGCGGTGGCCGACCATCAGTCTGCCGGCAACCTGCCGGCCCTGGATGCCTGCGCCCGACAGGAGGGCCTGCTGCTGATGCCGGCCCTGGAGGTGTGCACCCGGGAGGAAGTGCACCTGCTGGCCTATTTCGGCGATGTGGAGGCCGCCCTGGTCATGGGGGCTTGGTGCAGGGAGTTGCTGCCCGGCATCTTGAACCGGCCGGATTTTTTTGGCCGTCAGGTCTACCGGGATGCGGAGGACAATGAGCTGGGCGAGGAGCCCCTGCTGCTGCTGATGGCGCTGGATGCAGGGCTGACAGAGGTGGTGCGCAAGGTGCGCGCCCTGGGCGGGGTGCCTGTACCCGCCCATATCAACCGGGGCAGCAACGGCCTGCTGACGGCGCTGGGGTTTATCCCCGAGGAAGATGGTTTTACCGCCCTGGAAACTGACCGGCGGCTGCCCCTGATGGCGGATGTGTCCGCCTATCGGGTGCTGCATTCCTCCGACGCCCACAACCTGGGCGATATCGCCGAGCAGGGGCAGGTGCTGCCCGCTGAGGATGTGATAGGCACCCTGCGCTGGCTTGGGGGACAGAACGGATAGACATGACTTAAGCGAAGGAGGGATACTATGACAGAGCAGATCAGCCGGCAGGGCGCGCAGGCCGTGCAGGAGTTGCTGGCTCAGGCCCGCATGCAGCCGGGGGCTGTGCTGGTGATCGGCTGCAGCAGCAGCGAAATGATGGGCCAGCGGATCGGCAAGGCCTCCAGCCGGGAGGCGGCGGAGGCCCTGTGGGCGGGCATCGCTCCGGTGCTGCATCAGCAGGGGGTGGCTCTGGCCGTGCAGTGCTGTGAGCATCTAAACCGTGCCCTGATCGTGGAGCGGCAGACGGCCCTGCGCCTGGGGCTGGAGATCGTCAATGTGGTGCCCCGGCCGGATGCCGGCGGCGCCTTTGCGGCGGCGGCCTATGAGCATATGCAGGATCCGGTGGCGGTGGAGCAGATTGCAGCCGATGCCGGACTGGATATCGGCGGCACACTGATCGGCATGCACTTGAAACGGGTGGCGGTGCCCGTGCGCCTGAGCCTCAGCAGCATCGGTGAAGCGGGTATCCTGTGCGCCCGCACCCGGCCCAAATACATCGGCGGCCCCCGGGCCGCCTACCGGGAGCTGTAGCATGACGCCCGATCTGCAGGCTGTATTGAGGGACAACATTGCCCGTATCCGGGAGCGCATGGCCGATGCCGCCCTGCGGGCCGGCCGACGCCCGGAGGATGTGCTACTGTGCGCGGTGTGCAAAAGCCAGCCCCCCGAGGCCATCCGCCTCAGCGCCGGCATGGCCATCGACCTGTTTGGTGAAAACCGCGAACAGGAGATGCGGGTGCATCAGCAGGACGGCCTGCATGGGGGCAAGCCCTGTCACTTCATCGGCCACCTGCAGACCAACAAGGTGAAGCGGGTGGTGGGGCAGGTGCAGATGATCCAGAGCGTCAACAGCCCGCGGCTGCTGCAGGCCATTGATAGGGAGGCCGGGCGCCAGGGCCTGGTGCAGGATATTCTGTTTGAGATCAATGTGGGCAATGAAGACAGCAAGATGGGCGCTGCCGCGGAGGATCTGTGGCCTCTGCTGGAGCAGGCCGCGGCCCTGAATTCCGTGCGGGTGCGGGGCCTGATGTCTATTCCCCCCCGCTTTGACAACTCCCCGGAAAGCCGCCGCTGGTTCGCCCTGACCCGGGAGATGCTGGAACAGGCCCGCCAGCGCCATCCCCAGCTGGACCGCCTGGACACCTTGTCCATGGGCATGAGCGACAGCTTTGAGGCCGCCATCTTGGAGGGGGCTAC
>JAAZBR010000374.1 GCA_012513735.1 Clostridiales bacterium
GAACAGTAGTCGTAGGGCGTCTGAATAGTGGATTCCACCGAGTCGTGGGCATTGAGCGTGGGGCAGTCGGCGCTCATGTAGGTGCGGTACACCTTTTCGCCGGGTGTAGCAGCGGCCGCGGACGCGAACAGGCCCACCAGAAGCATCGCAGCGATGAGAATGGATATGAGTCTCTTCATGATTTGCCCTCCTCTGTTGTTTATTGTTCTTTCTTCTGCCGAATCATCCGACAGGAACAAAAAGAATCCAGTGTTACAGATGGTGCCCTGATGCGGGGAGAGTCGGCGCACATCACAGGAAGGGAATGGAGGCCACCGCCGACAGCACCATCAACACGGCGGCAATGGCCACCAGCCAGGGGGCTTCCCTGTCTCTGGAGCGGGAGTTTACGTACTCCAAGAATCCGCCGGCCATCTTGTCCTGGGGCTGTTCCCGTTTGCCCTGGAACATACGCAGCAGGCTTTTGGTGCCATACTTCATGCTGTTGAAGGTGCCCATATTCTTGATGAGGCCCCACAGGCCCACAACCAGGAACACAGAACCCACCGTGAACAGCACATCAGGCAGCAGCAACGCGCCTGCCCTGCGGGAGAAAAGGCGGGGCAGCCAAGTCAACCCGATTCCGACGGCGCTCAGCAGCAGCGCTCTTTTCCATATTTTTGTTCCCGGCAACGATGTTGCTGGCACCGATTTCATCCCTCCGTTCTCAGAATCCATGCGCAGGTTCTCCGGACAGGAAGCGTGCGTAAACGCATTTTCATTCACTACAATACAATTATTGGGTACCATCCGTCAACTCAGGCGCCCAAATTTGCCTGTTGCCAGCAGCACAAC
Organism: Clostridiales bacterium; assembly: GCA_012513735.1. Taxonomy (GTDB): domain Bacteria; phylum Bacillota; class Clostridia; order Christensenellales; family Aristaeellaceae; genus UBA1038. The sequence goes on from JAAZBR010000374.1 coordinate 835, forward strand.
AGGTCCGGATTTTACATCGATTGTCGAGAAAAAGCGAGAGAGAATATCCGGCAGAGACGGTATGGCCAAGGATCTGTTGCCAAGCGCTGCAGAGGAAGCAATGAGGAAGGCCGGGCACCACCACATACCCGGCCATGAAATTGATTATCTCTATCGGTATCGGTGAAGATTTCTCTCAGGGCTTAACCTCTTCCTGCCTGTCCAGCAGTGTTACCAGATACAGGAACTCCTCCTTGTAGGGGTCGCCTGTGATGCTCTGACAGTCCCGCAGCAGTGCCAGCGTGGAAGCATAGGTGGCGGTGCCCTTTAATTTGCTGTCCCGCAGCAGCATGCCCGTTTGCGCTACGGCGGCTGCAAACTTCAGGTTGTCTGTCAGTGGCGTCGGGTTGCTGGCCTTCAGCGGGTAGGTGTACAGATGGCTTTTGTCGCCATCCGGCTCCATGGCACGGATGCTCAGGGTCAGCGCTTCATCCGCATCCCCGTCCTTTGGAGCTGCCGGCTGGTACTTGCTGCCGGTTTCATCGAAATTGTAGGCGCTGCCAACGGGTACCAGTTCATATAGCGCTGTCAGGCGATGGCCGCTGCCCAGTTCGCCGCCGTCCACGGTGTCATCGGCGAAGTCTTCGGCGTCCAGCAGGCGGTTTTCGTAGCCGATCAGGCGGTAGC
>JAAZBR010000375.1 GCA_012513735.1 Clostridiales bacterium
ATGGCCACCTTCAGCCCCTTGATCAGCCCCTGGTTGCAATCCTTCTCATAATACATCTTTGCCATGACTCTACTCCTCCTGCTGCTGTGGCAGCGTATAATCTCCCCGGCCGATGGCCGTCAGGCCAGTGCGGCAGAGCTCTGTAACCCCGTAGGGCTCAAGACATTTGATAAAGGCGTCCAGCTTGGTCTGTTCGCCGGTAATCTCGGCCGTGACGCTGCCGGGCGTTAGATCGACGATCTTTGCCCGGAACACCTTGGCGGCCTCTTGTACCTGAGTCAGCTTCTCCGGGCCTGCGGCAATCTTGATCAACATCAGCTCCCGCAGCACCGTCTGCTCCGTGTCCATCACAATAACGCTTCGCACATCGTGCAGCTTGCGCAACTGCTGAACAATCTGCTCCTGTGCTGCCGCGTCCCCCCGGGTGGCCACCGTAATACGGGATACCGCGCTATTCTCGGTCTCGCCCACCGACAGGCTTTCAATGTTGTAGCTGCGACGACCAAACAGGCTGGATACCCTTGTCAGCACGCCCGCTTCGTTGTTGACCAGCATAGCCAGGATGAATCGATCTGCCTGCATGTCGCTTACCCCCTCAGAATGATCTGGTCGATGGTGCCTCCCGGCGGAATCATGGGCAGCACCTTTTCATCACGGTCGATCAGCACCTCAATCAGCACCGGTCCTTCGGTTGCCAACGCTTGATCAAGCACGCTGTCAAGCTGCTCCTTATGGTCCAGGCGAAGGCCCTTGGCGCCAAAGGCTTCGGCCAGCTTGATATAGTCGGTGATACGGCCATCCATGGTGGTGCTGGAATAACGCTTGTCATAGAACAGCGCCTGCCATTGGCGCACCATGCCCAGCACAGAGTTGTTCATCAGAACGATCACCAAAGGCAGCTTATTGGTAACCGCCGTGGCCAGCTCCATCATGTTCATATGGAAACAGCCGTCGCTTGTGACCAGCAGTGTGCGCTTACCTGTGCCCAGACAAGCGCCGATGGCGGCTCCCATGCCAAAGCCCATGGTGCCCAGGCCGCCGGAGGTGAGGAAAGTGCGGGGCTTCTGAAACTTGTAATACTGCGCAGTCCACATCTGGTGCTGTCCCACGTCAGTGGCCACCGGCGTGTCATCGGCCACCTTGGCGTATAACGCCTCAATAACCATCTGGGGATTCAGCCGGGAGGCATCCATGCTCAAGTGGTTGTCTGGAGTTTCCACCAGCGCCTGGATTTCCTGCCGCCAGGTGCTCTGCTTGCGGGTGACCCCCATCTCCAGCAATGCCTCCAGCGTCTCCTTCACATCGCCCACCAGCGAGGCATAGGCAGGAATGTTCTTGTTGATTTCCGCCGCGTCAATGTCCAGATGCAAAATCCGCTTGCCACTGGCAAAGGACTGTTTGTTGCCGGTGGCCCTGTCGCTGAACCTGCTGCCCACTGCAATCAGCAGGTCACATCCGGCCACCGCCTTGTTGGCCGCATAACGCCCATGCATGCCCGTCATGCCCAGGAAAAGCGGGTGTCTGTTGGGCATGCCTGATAGGCCCATGATACTGCTGCCCACCGGCGCCCCCAGCGTTTCAGCAAAGCGGATGAGGACATCGCTCGCCCCCGAGGAGACCACGCCACCCCCTGCATAGATAAAGGGGCGCTCGCTCTGAGCAATCAGCTCCCGGGCCCGCTCCAACTGCTGCAGGGAGGCCTTGCGCTTGCCGTTGCGGCGCTGCAGTTCCTTCTTCTGATATTCGCTTATGCCCTGCTGCACATCTTTGGGGATATCTACCAGCACAGGGCCGGGCCGGCCGGATGCCGCCAGCAGGAAGGCTTCCCGCAGGATATCCGCCAGGTTGTTAACATCCTTGACGATGTAGTTGTGCTTGGTGATG
>JAAZBR010000007.1 GCA_012513735.1 Clostridiales bacterium
CCAATGAAGGCTACCTGGAGCGCAAAAAAAAGTATTTCCCGGATGTGACCGACGAACAGTGGAATGACTGGCACTGGCAGGTCAAGCACCGCATCAAAACGGCAGAGGGCATTGGTAAGTATATTGCATTGTCGGAGCAGGAGAAGCAGGATATTCATGCTGTATTGCAGCGCTTCCGCATCGCCATCACCCCCTATTACCTGTCGCTGATCAACCCGGAAAACCCGGAGGATTCCGTGCGCCTGCAGTGCATCCCCTCCCTGGCGGAAACCCATGTGGGGGAAAACGATCTGCTCGATCCGCTGGATGAGGACAAGGATTCTCCCGTGCCGGGGCTCACCCACCGCTATCCTGACCGGGTGCTGTTTCTGGTAACGGATATGTGCGCCATGTACTGCCGCCACTGCACCCGCCGTCGCTTCGCCGGGCAGAGGGATACGGGCGCGCCCTCCAAGCGCATACAGGAAGGCATTGAGTATATCCGGCGCACACCCCAGATACGGGATGTGCTGCTGTCAGGTGGCGACGCCCTGCTGCTGAACGACGACCGGCTGGAGGGCATCATCTCCCAGCTCCGCGCCATTCCCCATGTGGAGGTGATCCGCATCGGCACCCGTACCCCGGTGGTGTTACCCTCCCGCATTACGGATAATCTGGTCAACATGCTGAAAAAGTACCACCCCATCTGGGTGAACACCCACTTCAACCACTACAATGAAATCACCCGGGAGAGCGCGGCGGCCTGCGCCCGTCTGGCGGATGCGGGCATTCCGGTAGGCAACCAGAGCGTGCTGCTGCGCAATGTCAACGACTGCGTCAACATCATGCGCACATTGGTCACACGCCTGGCCGCCATTCGCGTGCGCCCCTACTACCTGTACCAATGCGACCTGTCCACAGGCATTGAGCACTTTCGCACCCCGGTTTCCAAGGGCATCGAGATCATTGAAGGCCTGCGGGGACATGTGTCGGGCTTCTGCGTACCCACCTTTGTGGTGGATGCGCCCGGCGGCGGCGGAAAAATCCCCGTGATGCCCAACTACATCATCGCCTCCTCGCCCTCCCGCACGGTGCTTCGCAACTATGAGGGGGTTATCACCACCTACACGGAGCCCGATGAGTACAACGACCGCTGCCGCTGTGAGATGTGCGCTGCCGCCACCCCCCGGGAAGGCGTTGCATCGCTGCTGGCAGGCCATCAACTGGCCATTGAGCCCAAGGTGCTGAACAGGAGGAAACGGGCATCCAAAGACTGAGAACGCTGGCTGCGCCCTTCCAATCCCTGTGCCTGGTGGGCAATGCCAAGAACGCGGGCAAGACCACCGTGCTCAATGCGCTGGTGCAGGCCCATGCGGATGTCACCCTGGGGCTCAGTCCCATCGGGCTGGATGGGGAGCAGGTGGATACCGTCACCTTTTTGCCCAAGCCCCGGGTGTTTCTGCCTATGGGCACGCTGGTGGCTACGGCGCGGGATTGTATGGCCCAGTCAGAGGCCGCCCTGGAGGTGCTGGAGGATTTGGATATTCGCACCGGCCTGGGCAGCATTCTGATTGTCCGGGTGGTCAAGGCCGGCAATGTGCTGCTGGGAGGGCCGTCCACTGCTTTGAGCATGGAGAGCGCTGTTTCCGGCATGCGCCGCCTGGGGGCGGACAAGCTGCTGATCGACGGGGCATTTGCCCGCCAGTCCCACGCGGCGGCGGCCCAGGCGCTGGTGTATGTGGTGGGGGCACACCGGTCGCCGGATATGCAGCGGGTGGTGCGCAGCGCGGGGCTTGCCTTAAAGCGCATGTCCCTGCCCGAGGCGCCGGGGAATGCGTGCTTTTTGAAAGATGAGCAGCGGCTGGGCTGGCTGGATGAAACCTTCTCATTCTATCCGCTGGACATGCGCAGCAGCCTGGGGCAGGCGGAGGAATTGCTTGATAACCTGCCCCCATCGGCGCACTGGCTGTATGTGCCGGGCGCCGTCAACGACGGGCTGGCTCAGCGGCTGGTGGAGCGCAGGGCAGAGCATCAGGCCGGGCTGATCCTGCAAAGCCCTCTGTCCCTGGTGGTGGAGGATGCGGTGCTGCGGCGGCTTTTTCGCCTGAACCGGGATATTGTGGTGCTGCGACCCATGACCACGGCCTTTGTTGCCTACAACCCCTTTTCACCCGCGGGGCATCGCTTTGACAGCCAGGCATTCAGGGCAGCCCTGGCCCAGCAGACTGCGTTGCCCCTGATCAATGTTGCGGAGGATGAAAGCCTTTGAACGTGAAAAACAAGCTCAATCTGGATCAAAGCATTATCGCCCGGTGCCGGCAGCATGCTGCCGCCATAGCCAGGCAGGTGCAGGAGTTTATCGACCGGCACACCACCGTCAGCGTGGAGCGCAGCGTGCTGCGCCTGCTGGGGGTGGATGGCATCGACAGTTTTGATGTGCCGCTGCCCAACTTGATGGTGGATGAGATCCGCCGACAGGGTGACCTTTCTTTGGGGATCGCCCGTCCTTTGGCCGCGGCCTTGCAGGCGACCGGCATGGACGTGGCCGCGTTTTGCTCTGCCTACGCCCGGGGTGAGGTGAAACTGGCCGGCCATGCCCTGCTATCAGCGGAAGAGAGCCGTCAAGTGTTGCAGCCCTATCTGCAGGCTACCTTTGAAAGGATCCGGCAAAACCGTTTCCACAGGGAGGAAGCGCTGGCCAAAGAAGGCGACAGGCAGCCCGAAATCTATGTGATTGTGGCCACCGGCAATATCTATGAGGATGTGAAGCAGGCCCAGGCCGCTGCCCACGCCGGGGCGGATGTGATCGCGGTGATCCGCTCCACCGGCCAGTCGCTGCTGGACTATGTGCCCTACGGCGCCACCACCGAGGGCTTTGGCGGTACCATGGCCACCCAGGAGAACTTCCGCATCATGCGCAAAGCCCTGGATGAGAAATCGGCCGAGCTGAAGCGCTACATCAAGCTGGTGAACTATGCTTCCGGCCTGTGCATGCCGGAGATCGCCGCCATGGGCGCCCTGGAGCGGCTGGACATGATGCTCAACGACAGCATGTATGGCATCATCTTCCGGGACATCAACATGCAGCGCACCTTTGTGGATCAATATTTTTCCCGGTCGCTGAACGCGGTGGCCGGCATCACCATCAACACG
>JAAZBR010000376.1 GCA_012513735.1 Clostridiales bacterium
CCCTCCTTTGGCTACCGGCTGCGGCGGGGCCTGTTCTGGTATTATCTGGATAGCCACGGCGGTCAGCCCGCCATTCAGGAGGACGCCGCCAACCCATTGACCGGATTTGATTTGAAACAGAACGACCACTTCATGTTCCGCGTCCGGGTGCACCACAGCCGCATTGCGCTGGAGCTGTTTCACGCCCTGGCCGATGCTACCGGCGCCATGACCTTTCTGATGACCTTGGCAGCCGAATACCTGCGCCTGAAGGAGGGCGTACGCATTCCGGAAGGCCCCTTTGTGCTGGATTGCCGCCAGACGCCCCACCCCGGGGAATGGGAGGACAGCTTTCCCACCTACGCCCGGGCGGCCGGCCGCGCCCGCCGGGAGGATGTGGCCTACCCCCTGCGGGGAACGCCGGCGGAGGCGGGCTATATCCGGGTAACCACCGGCCTGGTGGATGCTGCGGCCTTGTCTGATGCCGCCAGGCGCTACGACGCCACGGTCAACACCTACCTGGCTGCCTTGCTGCTGCAGGGCATGCTGAAAATCGCCCGGGCAGACCGCAGCCGCCTGCGGGCAGGCAGGCCGGTCAAGTTGTCCATGCCGGTCAACCTCAGGCGGTACTATCCCTCCCGCACGCTGCGCAATTTCAGCAGCTATATCAATGCGCCCATTTATCCCAGCTACGGCGAATACAGCCTGCGGGACATCATCACCCATGTGAAGCATTTCGTGGGGTTGGAGACCACCGAGCAGATGATGAACGCCCGCTTCTCCGCCAATGTGCATGCCGAGCAAAGCCGGGTGCTGCGGGCGGCGCCCCTGTTCCTCAAAACCGCTGTGCTGAAATTGATGTACAGCCTGACGGGGGAACGGTACTTCAGCAGCGTGCTGTCCAACCTGGGTGTTATCCGCCTGCCGGAGGCACTGCAGGGCAAGGTGCGGCGGATGGACTTTCTGATTGGCCGCGGCCAGCGCAACCCCATCTCCGTAGGCTGCCTGACAGTGAACGGCCTGTGTACGATCAGCTTTTCCAAAACCATCCGGGAAAGCACGCTGGAGCGCTTTTTCTTTACCTCCTTGGTGCGGGAGGGCATCCATATAACCATCGAGAGCAACCTCAGGCAGGAGGAGCCATGAACCCGCCGGCAGTCTCCGGACAAGCCGGTCGACAGACCATCAGGAAGGAAACACCATGAGCTATTGCGTACACTGCGGCGTGGAGCTGGCCCCCAGCGAGCGGGACTGTCCCCTCTGTGGCACCCGGGTGATGGACCCTGCCTGCGACTGGCAGCGCCCGGCCGAAATGCCCTACCCTGAAACCGTGGACATTCAAAAGACCCGCATCGACCGGCGCTATGCCCGCCAGCTGATGGCTGCTGTGCTGATGGTGCCTGCCTTCATTGTGCTGCTGGTGGACCTGGTGGATGGCTGGGGCCTCACCTGGTCGCTCTATGTGGTAGGCGGGCTGATGCTGTTCTACTGCTGGCTGGTGGTGCCGGTGCTGTTTAAGTTTTCCCGGCCCTATGCCTATATTATCATCGACGTGGTGTCCCTGTGGACCTATCTGCTGCTGATTGCGCTGCTGACGGGTGGCATGCACTGGTTAGTCTATCTGGTGCTGCCGCTGCTGGCTCTGATGGGTTTGCTGGCCATGGGTGTGCTGCTGGCCCTGCGGCGGCAGCAGTGGCCGGCTCTGGTGCGCACAGCGCTGATCTGTGCGTTCTGCGGCCTGTTCCTGATCGGGTTGGAGTTGCTGATCGGTTGGTATCTGAACCGGCCCTTTGCCCTCAGGTGGAGCTTTTACGCAGCTATCCCCCTGGGGGTCATCGCCTTGATGCTGCTGCTGTTGGACCGTAACAAGCCCCTGAAGCAGGAGATCAAGAAGCGGTTGTTTATCTGATATCAAACGCATTCGTTTGGTATGAACGAACAAGCTGTATGCGGCCGGGCATCCCAACGGTGTCCGGCCTTTTGCATGCCTATTTACAAGAACATATGTTCCCGTTATACTGACTAATGGAAGGAGGCGATGGCATGACAGTACAGCGTAGAGAGGAGCAGCAAGCTTATGAGCGCGTCTACATCGGCGTATACAGCTACACCTCGCCCGAGGGGATGCTGCAGCCCCGGCGCATCCGCTGGGTCAACGGGCAGGAGTGGGAGGTGGACAAGGTGCTGGATGTGCGCCCCGCCGCCGCGCGCAAGGCGGGAGGCCTGGGTACCCGCTTTCTGGTGCGCATCGGGCGGGCAGAACGGGCGCTGTTTCAGGACATGGAGGGGCGCTGGTTTGTGGAAGGGCGGGTGCAGGGGGGCACTGTGATCTCCCATAGATGAAAGGGCGTCAAGGGGATCCTGTGGAACCATGTGACTGATGGACCATGATGAGGGGTATATCAACAGTAGCGCCATCCATAGCGCAAGGGAACGGACAGGCGTCCATGGATACTCTGCCGGTGTTAAAGTCGCCTTGCCACTTCAATACAATGAAAGCGAGCGTTTCTTATCATGTCCAAGAAGATCGGTATCCTTGTCGGCAGTCTGCGCAAGGCATCCTTCAGCTGCAGCATCGCGCTGGAGATGCAGCGTCAACTGCCCGCGACTGTGGAGAGTCACATCATCCAGATTGGCCACCTGCCCCTGTATAACCAGGATTTTGAAGAGCCCGGTCAGTTGCCCGAAAGCTATGCGGCCTTCCGCAAGGAGATCGAGGGCTACGACGGCTTTTTGTTCATCACCCCCGAATACAACCGCAGCTATACGGCGGTGCTTAAAAACGCGTTGGATGTGGCCAGCCGCCCCTATGGGGATAGCAAGTGGAGCAAGAAGCCTGCCGCCGTGGTCAGCGTATCGCCGGGCAACCTGTCCGGCTTTGGCGCCAACCACCACCTGCGCCAGGTGCTGACGGTGCTCAACATGCCCACCGTGCAGCAGCCGG
>JAAZBR010000377.1 GCA_012513735.1 Clostridiales bacterium
CAGACAAAGCATATTCCCCTGCAAGAAAGGACAGAACATGATCACATTCAGCCAGATGCAATACCAGCGCCCCGATTTTGACAAGCTGTTTGAGCAGATGAAGGGCCTGCTCAGCGATATGGAGCAAGCTGCCACCAAGGAGGGCCTGTTTACCGCCATGGAATCGCTGGACAGGCTGTCCAGCAGCCTGGGCACTCAGCGCACCATATGCCACATCCGCCACACCATCAACACCAAGGATCCCTTTTACGAAGCGGAGAACGACATTTTTGACCAGGCGCTGCCCCGCTTTGGCGAAATCAGCACCGAGTCCGCCCGCATCGTGCTTCACAGCCCCTTCCGCCAGGCCGTGACCGACAAGTACGGCGAGCACCTGCTGGAAAAGTACGAGGTGCAGTTGAAGGTGTTTAAGCCCGAGATCGTGGAGGATCTGCAGGAGGAGAACAGGCTGGAAAGCGAGTACCAGAAGCTGATGGCCTCCGCCCAGATCAAATTTGAAGGTGAGATCCGCAACCTGTCGGGCCTGGTGCCCTTTGCCCAGTCCACCGACCGGGACATGCGCAGGCGCGCCACCTCTGCCGCCTGGGACTGGATTGCAGCCCAGGGTGAGCAGCTGGACCTGCTGTACGATAAGCTGGTCAAGGTGCGCGACCGCATCGGCCGCAAGCTTGGCTATGACAGTTTCATCCCCGTGGCCTACGCCCGCATGGGCCGCACCGACTGGGATCAGGAGGACGCCCGCCGCTACCGCCAGCAGATCGTGGAAAGCGTGGTGCCCCTGGTCAGCAAGTTTAAGGAGGAACAGGCCCGGCGCATCGGCATCCCCCAGATGAAGCATTACGACAGCCCGCTGATGTTCCTCAGCGGCAACCCCACCCCCAAGGGCGATGAAGCCTACATGGTGGAACAGGCCAGCCGGATGTACAAAGAGCTGTCCCCCGAAACCGACGCTTTCTTCCAGGTGATGGTGAGCCAGCAGCTGATGGACCTGACCACCAAGCCGGGCAAGGCCAACGGCGGCTACATGACCTTCATCGACGACTACAAGGTGCCCTTCATCTTCAGCAACTTCAACGGCACCTCGGGCGACGTGGATGTGCTGACCCACGAGGCCGGCCATGCCTTCCAGGGCTGGCTGCAGCGAGACGTGGAATTGCGGGACATCGCCGAATACACCAGCGAGGTGGCCGAAATCCACTCCATGTCCATGGAGTTCTTCACTCACCCGTGGATGGAGCACTTCTTCAAGGAGGACACCGAGAAGTACTACTACGCCCATGTGGTGGATGCCTTAAGCTTCCTGCCCTACGGCGCCAGCATCGATGAATTACAGGAGTGGGTATACCTGCATCCGGACGCCACGCCCGAGGAGCGCCGCCAGCAGTACCGCCGCATCGAACAGTTGTACCTGCCCCACATCGACTACGATGGAAACACCTTCCTGGAAAACGGCGGCCGCTGGCAGAAGCAGCTCCATGTCTACCTGTACCCCTTCTATTATCTGGACTATACCCTAAGCCAAGTCTGCGCGCTTCAGTACTTCACCTGGGACATGAGGGATCACCAGGCCGCCTGGCAGAGCTATATGACGCTGTGCAGGCTGTCCGGCCGCGTGCCTTTCAAAAAGCTGGTGCCCCAAAGCGGCCTTATGAGCCCCTTTGAAGACGGCACCATCGCCCAGATCACCCCAGCGCTGGAAAAGTACCTGGAGGGGCTGGACAAGAGCAAGATCAAGTAATTCGATTTTTCAGCTTGGGTCTACAACGCTGGGAAGCCTCATAGGTCCTTGGGCGCCTGGTCTTCGGGCTGCGTACCGTCCCCGGCAGGCAGCGCCCCCTCCTCTGTGCCGGGCGTGAACACCATGCGCTCCTGCACCGTGAAGCCCGGGCTGTCCGCCTGCACGGTGGCCAAAATGCGGTCCTTGTCCGCCCCCTTTGCGATCACGGGGCGGAAGTCATTGCGGGGCGCATCGCCACTGGTGAGGATCGGTACCAGCGTCACCGCCGTTTGAGTCAACTGCTGGTGGGAGAACTGCAGCTCCACCCGCAGGGCCAGAGCGTCAAACACGGTCATATCCAGGTTGCCGCCAAACACGCCGTTGCCGATGGAGTAGGCAATGAACCCCTGCTTGTACCGTTCCACCCCCTGCACCACATGAGGGTGGGTGCCCACCACCAGGTCGGCCCCCGCGTCGATGGCGGCACGGGCCATGGCGGTCTGAATGTCGTTGTGATTGGCCTCATACTCGGTGCCGAAATGGCAGGCATAGACGATGTAGTGGCAACCCTGCTTTTTCAGCGCCCGGATCTCACTGGCGATACGGCTGCGGTCCTGGTGGAAGGTGGTCTCCCTAAGGCCGGCAAAGCCGATGCGGATGCCGTCCTTCTCATAGAGATAGTCATCCCCATAGCCGTAATAGGCAATGCCATGGTCGCGCAGCGCCTGGCGGGTGCTGTTGCGGCCCTCCTGGGCATAGTCGTACACATGGTTGTTGGCCAGCCCCGCCAGTTCCACGCTGCCCTCCACCAGCACCTGGGCAAAGTGCATGGGGCCGCGGAAGTTGTGTATTTTGGTGGGCTGCCGCTTGGCGGCATCCTCCTTCAGCACCCCTTCAAAGTTGACCGAGGTCAGGTCGTCCGCCCGCAGCAGCTCCGCAAGACCGCTGAAGGGCCAGTCCATGCCCTTTTCAGCCACCACGCTGTCAAAGGAGTTAGGCAGGCTGCGGCTCTGTTCCTCACTGCCAAGGACGCAGTCGCCCAGAAAGGTCAGAGTGATGCCGGCTTCCGCGGGCGGCACCGGCGTGGGCGCCGGGGTGGGCTTGAGCAGCGCCTGCTCGCTGTAAAGGACATCCATGGTCTGCGCATGGCCAACGCCGTCGGCAGGCAGCCCCTGGACTGCCTGAAAATCCTTCAGGGCCTCCTGGGTGATCTGCAGGTAGTGGCCGGTCACCTTGTGCTGGAAGTAACCTAGGTCCTGCAGGCGCTGCTGCATGCGGCTGACCTCCTTGCCGCTGCTGCCGGGCGCAAGCTGGGGCACGGCCGTAGGGTCGGGCAGTGGGGTGGAACCCTGCACGGTTGGAAAAACCGGTTGGCTTGTCCCTTCCGGGGGTACTGCCTGCATCCCGGCATCCGCCGGCACGACGGCAGCAGGTATTTGTGTAATGACCGGCGTTGGTGCAGGGGTCGGCACTGGCGAGGGTGTAGGCGTCGGAAAGAGCTGCTGATACTGCACCAGCCGGGCCGCCGGGTCGTCCAGCACCAACACCTTGGTCTGGTAGGGCAGGCGCTGCCACAGCCACAGGGCGTTGAGCCCCTCCGCCGTGGGCTCATAGGGCAGGCGCACGCAGCCGTGGCTGGCCTTTTGCCCCAATTGGGGCTGCTGCTCGCTGAAATCCGCCCCGCCCCGGGTTTTATAGCCCAACTGGTGGATCAGGTTGCCGCCGTCGATGCGGATGGCATAGTCATACCGAAACCCCTCGCTGTCAAAGGTGCGGGCGCGGGACTCGGTCAGAAAAGCGCCCGCCCGAGTCTCCCGCAGCAGGCGCTGCTTGGCCATCAGCCCGGTGCTGACAGGCATCGTCCCTACTTTATGCCCATCCTGATAGACGGTCATGGTCTGGGCGTTTTTGTCCAGCAGCAGGCCGTAGCGGGTGTCGGGCTGCACCATCATCAATTTGCGCTGGGGGATATAGCCCTCCACATAGCTGCCATCGTCGGTGGCCCAGGCGCCCACCAGGGCATAGCCGTTGACGTCCAGCTTTTTGACCACCAGGCCCACGGTCTGCCCATGGACCTCGCCCACCTTCTTGCCCCGTCCGTCGGCAGTGGATAGCAAAGCATGGTGGGTCAGGGGGCCGGCGTCCACTACGGCCACAGGCGCCGTCATGGCAGTCCACACGCTGTCATCGTCCACACCCTGGGGCAGGAACAACCGTTCCTCCGTCAGGGTCAGGGGCAGCGGTTCTTGGGACGCGGCCACGGTGACAGCCATATCCACCGGTGTGCCGCCCTTCTGCTGAAAGCGCAGAATATAGTCCCCCACAGGGGCCGGCTGGCGGCTGATTTTGCCATCCCAGCGGAACAGGTGGGGCAGGCTGTCCTTGTAGGGGATGCCCCAGGAACGCAGGGAGGTCTCGGGTGACTGGGCCGCGTACAGGTCCACCCGCAGATCTCGGGGCTGTTGCATCAGATAGTCCACGCGAAAGCCGTCAAACTGATTTTGAGGCACCACAGCGCGAGAGGCCACGCAGTACTCAAAACCACTGCCCTCCGGGGGCGCCTGGGCCAGGACTGCCAAAGGAGGCAGGAAAAGCGCCGCCAAGGCAAGTGCCAGCAGGCGGCGAAAAATGGCAGTGCGCGAATAGAACATGAGACCCCCTATTTCTTGACCTTGATCTTGCCCGCTACCATGGCAGCGGCGCCGTCGTACTCTTCCCTGGGAATATGCAGCGTCATGAACACAAAGGCATAGGGCCGGTACAGCTTGATGCGCCCGGCACGGGGCCTGAGCACGTA
>JAAZBR010000378.1 GCA_012513735.1 Clostridiales bacterium
AGCGTAACCAAAACGGTGATTGCCACAGGCTCTTTGCGCTTTGATCAACAGGAAAGCCTGACGCTGCCGGAAGCAGTCACGCTGAGCACCATTGAGGCCGTACAGGGGGATACCGTGGCCGCAGGGCAGGTGCTGGCATGTTACGATACCAAGGCCCTTCAGGATGCCATTGATGCAGCGCAAACCACCCTTGAGGAGCAGGACGACAACCTGTTGACGCTGCTCAACCAGCAGAAGAGCGATCAGACCATCAAGCCGGCCATGGCAGGCGTTGTGAAAGCGCTGAACCTTCAGGCGGGGCAAATGGTTCAGCAATCCCTGCAGGGCGGGCCGGCTGCCACCCTTTCCACCAATGGTCTGATGCAGGTAAGCATCACATCCACCACCGCGCTGTCGCTGGGGCAGGCGGTGCGTGTGCAGGTGGGCAAGCAAAAGCAAAGCGGAACGGTGGCGCGTTTGATGGAGGATGGCCGCGCCCTCATCACCTTTCCGGACACCAGGGCGCTGGTGGATGAAACGGTACAGGTTCTTTTAGACAATGTTGTGGTGGGCGAAGGAAGCGCGCAGATCAGCCAGCCTTATGATGTATACATGGACCTGGATGGTGTGATAGACAGTGTTCCTGTGAAGGTGAACCAGGCCGTCACCACAAGATCCTCGCTGGCGAAGATTGTAAACGCTGATCCTACAACAGAGTATCGGCAGGCTTTGGAAGAGCGGCAAGAGACGGCCCGACAGCTTGCGGACCTGCAGGCCATGCTGAAAGACCCTGTATACCTGAGCCCTATGGATGGCATTGTGTCGGAGGTCGCTGCGCAGACGGGACAGGCGCTGAGCGAAGGCGACTGTCTGCTGAAGCTGTACCCCAAGCAAGCCTTTGTGATGGACGTGGCGGTGGACGAGCTGGATATCCTGTCCGTCAAGGAAGGGCAGGAGGGAACGGTCGCATTGGACGCCTTATCAGACCTTCAGCTGCCTGTCCGGGTGGAGAAGATCTGTCGTTTGGGCAGCACCACATCGGGCATCACCAGCTATACAGTCACGCTGTCGGTGCAGGAGGACAGCCGACTGCTAAGCGGCATGAACGGCACAATGACCTTGACGGTGGGCGAAGAGGCCGGCGCGGTGCTGGTGCCGCTGGCTGCTTTGATGAACGACAGGCAGGGCAACTATGTACTGCTCAAGGATACGGCGCTGGCTGCCGATGCCGTCCAAACGGGCATCAAGACCTATGTGCAGGTTGGGCTTTCCGATGCCAACTATGTGGCGGTCACCTCCGGCCTTCAGGCGGGGGATGTGGTGCTGGTACGGGCCAATGCGATGCTAACGGACAACAACCAGCGCCCCCAGATGCCGGATTTCGGGCAGATGCCTGACTTTGGTCAGATGGAGCCTCCGGCGGGCGGCATGCCGGGAGGGGGGCCGGGCGGCAATTTCCAGCCCGGCGGAGGGCAGCGTCCATGATCCACATGCGGGATATCAACAAATGCTACCAACTGGGCGGAGAGAAGGTTCACGCGCTTAACCAGGTCAGTTTCGATATTGACGACGGCGAGTATGTGGCCATTATCGGCCCCAGCGGCAGCGGAAAATCCACCCTGATGAACATTATTGGCTGCCTGGATGTGCAGGACAGCGGCATCTATCAGTTGGCGGGAACGGATACCGGCAAGTATTCCAACAGACAGCTTGCCCGGCTGCGCAGCACGCACATCGGGTTTATCTTCCAGGGTTTCAACCTGCTGGGGCGATTGAATGCACTGGAAAACGTGGAGCTACCGCTCATCTATCAGGGCGTTGGCCGCAGGCAAAGACGGCGGCAGGCAGAGGAAGCGCTGAACAGTGTGGGTTTGGGTGACCGCATCAGGCACCGCC
>JAAZBR010000379.1 GCA_012513735.1 Clostridiales bacterium
CGCTGTGGGTGGGCATCGTGCTGGCGGTGTTCTTCGTATCCACTTTGCTGCTGATGGCGCAGTGCATCTACTTCTCCTTTCAGGATCGCTTCCAGCAGCGCACCGGGCGGCAGGATGCCATCCTGCGCGATGCGGAGCATGTGTCCCCCCAACAGCTGCTGGACGGCCGCTATGTGCGCAAGGTGGGTAGCGTCTATGTGATTGGCGAGGAGGCCGCTGCCGGCTTTGCCGTCGGCTACTATGATGAGCCAGCGCAGGAGATGCTGTACCGCACGCTGGTGGAGGGGCGGTTGCCGCAAGCGCCCGGCGAAATCGCGGTGGAGTACGCCAGCCTGCAAAAGCTGCGCGTGGACGCGGCTGTTGGCCAGCCGCTGGCGCTGGAATTGAAGATCCCGGCGGGCGACGGCACTTTTCTGCCCGATACCGTCAAAAAGACCTACACGCTGGTGGGTATCCTGCGCGAGCAGGTGTATGATCGCTACTCAAGGACCTACAGCGAGCACAATTACCTGCAAATGCCCGCTGCCCTGACCGCGCGGGGCGAGCAGGTGGCCCCCGGCGGCCGGCCAGCGGTGCACCGCACGGTATTGCTGGCGCCCGGTGTGGGCCTTCCTGCCTTTGAAAAGTATGCGGGCAATGAGCTGTCCTCCTGGCATATCATCTTCACCCGATATGATGTGTTTGATGCCACCCCGGAGAACATGGCCGCCCTGCTGCTGCTGGTGGCGGGCAGTCTGGGTGCCGCGCTGATATTGTCCGCCTGCCTGGGCATCGTCAATGCGTTCAGCGCCAGCCTGGCAGAGCGCAGGCAGCAGATCGGCATGATGCGCGCCGTGGGCGCCACCTCGCGGCAGATTCGCCAGATATTCGGCCGGGAGGCGGTGCTGATGGCGTTGATCAGTGCACCGGTTGCCATCGGCCTGTCGTGGCTGGCGGCGCAGGGCATCACCCGCCTGACGGGTGGCGTCATTACCTTTTACAGCGTGTGGTGGTTTTTGCCGGCGGCGCTGCTGCTGTCCTTCGCGGTGGTCATGGGGGCGGCCGCGGCCCCGCTGTGGCGGGCGGCGGGCGTAGCGCCCATGCAGGCCATCCGGGAGACCTCGCTGCTGCGCGCCCGCAAACGCCTGCGCGTCAAGCCCCGGCAGATATTTGATGTGCCCGCCCTGCTGGCCTCGCGGCACCTGCGGCTGTACAAGTCCCGCCAGGTTGGCGTAGGCCTGCTGGTGGCGCTCAGCCTGTTGATCATCACGCTGGGTTGGGTGGGGCTGCGCAATGCCCTGGGGATTACGCCACCTCGCTTTGAGTATGAGATCAGCCGCACTGAATACTATGGCAATGCCGTCATGGACAGGCAGGCCGGGGCGCGGCTGCTCAGCGAGGCCGATCTGGCCCAGGTGAAGGACCTGCCCTATGTGGGGGAAGTGCGTTCAGCCAAGGAGGTCTATGTCAACCTGCTGCTGGACAAGCTTTCACCCTATCTGACGCACAGCTCAATCAACGATTATCTGATTGCTGATGAGCGGGACCTCCCTTCCTGGATGAACCCTGTTTCCTGGCGTTATGAGCGCAAGATGTACGATGAAATGCGCAACACGCTCAGCATTGCGCAGGAAATGTATTCGACGGATCTCACGGCGGTTGATGATATATCCCTGGCTGCCATGCAGGCCCGGGTGATTGAAGGCCGCATCGACATGCAGGCCATCAACGCAGGCCGGGAGGTGCTGCTGGTGGCGCCTGAGGCATATTATGTGAATATGGATGTCAGCTCGGATGGCACCGCCTACGGCAGCGAAACAACGACCACCCCTCAAAAGGGGATGCACTATGACTATATCTATCACAACGACATGTTCCGCGCCGGGCAGGAGATCACCCTGCTGCGCCTGCTGCCCGCGAGCAAAACAGTGGACTGGATGAGCATGTTCCCCAAGGCGGAGACGCTGCAAACGGCCCTGCGCAACCAGCGCACCGTGCGCATTGGTGCCATCCTGGGGCCGGACAGCAGTGCCGGCTTCGGCTCGGTGAGCAATCGCGGTGAAATGGCCACCAGCTTTGCCGGCCTGCAGGCCCTGGGCATGGATGACATGGGCTACCACAGCGTGGCGCTGTCGCTGAATGGAACGCCTGGGGAGGAAGCGCGCGCCTACC
>JAAZBR010000380.1 GCA_012513735.1 Clostridiales bacterium
CGCCCGCTGTAAGGAAGCTGATCAGGCCCAGCAGGTGGTAGCAGTTATGCACAAGGCGGTCCAGCCCGCTCTGCCCAATGCCCAGCTCCTGCAAAAAGGCATCTTTCTCCGCCTTGTCCAGGGAGGCGATCTCCTGCTCGACGGAGGCGCTGATCAGCAGGGTTTCCGCGTTTTCTGCAGCGGCGGCGGCCAGCACCTGGGATCCCCCCGGTATCTCTTTGATTGGTTTACCGATGTCGTCTTCAGCTATATTGAGGGCATAGATCACCGGCTTGGTGGTCAGCAGGAACCACTGGCGCATCTGATCGGCCTCATCGTCGCTTGCCGGGAACGATCGTGCAGGCAGCCCTTTTTCCAGGTGGGCCAGCACCCGGTCGGCCAGATCAGCCTCCTCCCGGTACTTTTTCTCACCGGTTTTGAGCATTTTCCGTGCCTTGTCCCCGCGCTTCTGCACGCTGTCCATATCAGCAAAAATCAGTTCAAGATTGATGGTTTCCATATCGCGCACCGGGTCAATAGAGCCCTCCACATGTACGATGTTTCCATCTTCAAAACAGCGCACCACGTGGACAATGGCATCCACCTCGCGAATGTGGGACAGGAATTTGTTGCCCAAGCCTTCCCCACGGCTGGCGCCCCGCACAAGACCGGCAATATCAACAAACTCAATGGCCGCAGGAGTGGTTTTCTTCGGCTTGTACAAGGCACTCAGCCTGTCCAGCCGTTCATCGGGCACAGCTACGACTCCGGTATTGGGTTCAATAGTGCAGAAGGGATAGTTAGCCGCCATAGCCCCCGCATTTGTTATGGCATTGAACAGGGTGCTCTTTCCTACATTTGGCAGTCCTACAACCCCAAGCTTCATCGTTCATACTCCTTGTTTCTACAATGATTGTATTCTGCGCCCTTCTGTGGTACGGATCTTATTTGGTTTTGGCTGCCAGTTTGACAGCCTCGTCGTAAGCGGCCTTCAGCTGGGGGTCGGCCATGTCGCCTAATTGAAAATACTTGGATCTGAGGTCCTCGGGCATCTCCACCTCCACGTTGGGCATCACGCCCTCTTTGTGGACGCGGTTTCCCTTGGGGGAGAAATATTCTGCCACGGTATACTGAAAACCCGTTTTGCCATCGCTCAGCCACCGCATATCCTGTATGATACCCTTGCCAAAGGATTCGGTGCCTACCAGCGTGGCGCGGTCATAGTCTTTCAGAGCTCCCGAAACAATTTCGGTGGTGGAGGCGGAATGCTCGTTGATCAACAGCACCAGGGGAATGTCACTTTTGCCGTCAGTAACGTAGGCTTTCTCTTGGTGCTTTGTACGATCTTCCGTGTAGTACAGGAGGGCCTTGTCCAGGAACAGATCGGCCAGGCGTACCCCATCCTCCACCCATCCGCCGCCGTTGTCGCGCAGGTCCACAATCAGGGCCTTCATGCCACGCCCGGTCAGGTCATCAAAGGCGGCCTTAAAGTCCTCATAGCTGCCGCCGGCAAACTCATACAGTGCAATATAACCGATATCATCCGGCAACATTATGCTCTCAATGCGGTTGACAAGGATCACTGCTTTGATGATGTCAAAGGGCATGACCGTGCCATCCCGGACGATCTCCACATGCACCTTTTCGCCCGGCACGCCGCGCATGAGGTTGACGGCATCCTGCATGGTGGCTGTAGTGACTTCGAGTTCTTCCACCTTATAAAAGACGTCTCCCTTTCTGAGGCCGGCAGCCTCAGCGGGGGTATTCTTGAACACGCGGATGATGGTAACGGCGCTGCTGTCATAATCGCCCAGCATCTGCACACCGATGCCGGCATACTTGCCCTCATCCTCTTCCCACAGGGTTTTCCACGCTTCTTCGGGGTAGTAGAAGGTGTATGCATCGCCGGTACCGCTGAGCAGGCCCTGGATCGCGCCATCCAGCAGCGCCTGGCTATCCACCGGTTGGTAATAGTACTTGTCAATGTACTGCTTGACTTCGTCCAGCTTTGCGTATTGCTGCAGCCGTTCATACTCGGCCCTGCTGATGGTCACCATGTCGCTCTGGGCCCGCAGCATACCTTGCTGTGACTGCGCAACGCCCCATGATGGGGTAACAGTCAGAACAAGCATTGTTGAAAGAAGAAGGAGCAGAATTCGTTTCATGCCTACGCCTTTCGGCGGCCACGCTGGCCGCTGTTGCTTTCTTTGGGGATATTGTGCCTCAGCTCATACAGTAGCCTGTACACAAAAGCATCGTCAAATCTGCGCAGGTCAAGCCCAGTTAAACGCTGTACCTTGTCCAGCCGGTAGACCAGCGTATTGCGGTGGATATAGAGCTGCCTTGCAGTATCCGACAGGTTCAGGTCCTTGCGCATGAACATATCGATGGTGCTCAGCATGTCCTCGCTGAACAGAGACGCGGTGCGGCGGTTAAACAGCAACCCATGGTACTGGGCAGACTGCTCGGGGTTGATTTCAGATAGAAC
>JAAZBR010000381.1 GCA_012513735.1 Clostridiales bacterium
CCCACCTTGATCTCTTCCTTGCTGACAGCAGGCATGGCGGCCGGCTCACCCAAAGCGGGCACAGCAGCCAGCACCAGCAGCAGGGACACCAGCAGACACCAGAATTTCTTGGACATAGGTTCCTCCCAATACTGTATTTTCTTCTCAGCAATCGCAGAAGAGAAAGCGGCCGTCCCGTATTTCTCGGATCACTGCCAAAGACTTGAGATCAACACCCTGGGCGCGCAAGGCGTTGCCGCCGGGCTGAAAGCCCTTTTCAATGGCGATGCCGACGCCAATGACCTGGCTTTGGCACTGCTGCACCAGCGACAGCATGCCCCGCACGGCTTCGCCGTCAGCCAGAAAGTCGTCTACCACCAGCACGCGGGATCCGGCGGGCACGTAGCCGCGGTCGGCCCGGATCACGCACTCCGTTTGGTGAGTGAAGCTGTAAATGCGCTCCTGGACCAGGTTGGGGCCTTGGTTCAGCGCGGGGGACTTTTTGGCAAACACCACAGGCAGGTCATCCAGCGCATGGGCAACTGCCATGGCCAGCGCGATGCCCGAGGCCTCTACCGTCATGATCAGGGTGGGGGCTGCAGGGCGGAAGTGATCGGCCAGGGCTTGACCCATGGCAAACATCAGCCGGGTGTCGATGCGGTGGTTCAGAAAGTTGTCTACCTTGACGATGCTGGACCCAACTGCCTGCCCCCTGGATTCAATGGCCTCCCGAAGTGTCTGCATGGGCCCTCCCACCCGCCAAAAGGCGAACATTTTTCGAAAACACGAGCTTATTATACAGGTACTGACCGGGAGTTGCAATCCATTTTCAGTTTTTTTGTACGGTTAACGGAGATGAAACCGGAAGCGATGGATGGGCAGGCAATTGCAAAAGAAAAGGGGCCGCGCTATAATTTCACAAAACAACAACGGGAGGCTGACATTTCCAGGATTCGATTTCATCTATCCCGCCCGCGCAGAAGGAGGCGTCCCCCAAAGGGGGTAGTTTTGCTGCGCAGGGCGTTGCTGCTGGTTTCGGTTACCCTGTTGCTGGCGGCGGGCTATCTGGCGGTGGATTATATCCGGCAGGGCAACAGCACCAAAAAGCTGCAGGAGGAGCTGCGTGCCCAGCGGGCCCAATCAGCGACGATGGAGCCTACCACGCCTCCTGCGCCCACCCAGGCCGCCATGGCGGCCCTTGCGCAGGGGGATGCCGCCGCCGTGATGCAGCCGTCGCCCGCTCCTACGGCGAGGCCCCTGGCCACCCCGGGGGCGGCCATGCTGCCTCATCTGGTCAACAGCTATTCCCGGAACAAGGACCTGGCCGGCTGGCTGCAGTCCGACGCCATTCAGGATATAGATTTTCCCGTTGTTCAGCGTGACAACGACTACTATGTGCACCGGGATTTCTATGGCCGCAGCAACCTGGCGGGCACCGTGTTTCTGGATGAAGATAACTACACCCTGCCCCAGGATCAGAACCTGGTGCTGCATGGGCACAACATGAAAAACGGTACCATGTTCGGCAAGCTGGTGCGTCTGATGAACCGAAGCACGCTGGTGGAGGCCCCCTTCTTCAGCTTCAGCACCCTCTATGAGGGCAACACCTATGTGCCGTACGCTGTTTCACTGACCAGCGTGGACCCGTCCAGCCCCCGCTATTTCAACTTTATCCACCCGCAGTTTGCGGATGCTGCGGACTTTGAGGCCTATTCCGGCCGGCTGACGGCCCTGTCCGGCATGGCGCTGCCGGTGGACCTGCAGGCGGATGACCGCCTACTCACGCTGGTGACCTGCCATGGGCAGGATGAAAATGAGCGCCTGGTTGTGGCGCTCCGCGCACTGCGGCCCGGTGAAAGCCGGGAAGGCCTGCAGGCGCTGATCAGGGAAAAAACGATAACGCGCTGAAGTCAGCGAATGGTGGTTTCAAAGCTGTTGTGGCACTTGGGGCATTTGACGGTCAGGGTGCCTGTTTTTTTGCTCAGCCTGAGGGTGGTCCTGCAACTGGGACATTTGCGGTAGCGGTGGGTTTTGTATTCGCGGATGCGGTTATACTGCAGCAGTAACCACTTTTTTGTCTTGCTGAACACCGCCAGGTAGCGCCTGTTTTCCGCAGCGCGCTTCGACAGGTTGCGCGAGAATACGCGGAAGATGGCAAACGCCAGCACCGCCAGCGACAGGTACGTCACCACAGGCGATGCCAGAAACATGTTGGCTACCAGCAGCACCAGGTAAAGGCCCAGCAGGCCCTTGTACATTGGGTCTATGCCGTAGCGGCCCTGCATCCATTGGGACAGTTTATATTTCCAGTTACTCAATTGCTTTTATTCCTTCCGGTTGTCATCAATAAATCAGCACCTGCAGCACAGACGGGCCAGGCACAGACCCATGCACAGGGGGCTGATGCCAAAATTGGGGATGCCAAAGCCCTGGCTGCGGGTGGTGTATGCCTGTGAGCGGGACTGTATCTGCTGGCGGACGCTCTGGAACTCCATATTCTGGGGCTCCATGTCAATGGCCTGGCTGATGTGCTGCAGAGCAGTCACAGTGTTGCCGGCGCCGTAGTTGGCAATGGCGCTGAGATAGTACCATTGCGCGCTGCGCTGCAGCACCTGGCTCAGCGCATAGAGGGCCTCCGAATACCGCATGGCATTGATGTACTGGCGCACAGGGTCCAGCCCGTCGCCCCGCTGGCGTTCCTGGGTCCGCTGGTGCTGCTGGCTGCTGTAGGCCTGGCGGAACATTTCCTCAAAGGGGTTGTACCCGCTGTATCCGCCGCCATAGCTGCCATATCCGCCGTAGGCGCTCTGTGAACGTCCTGTCTGGGGGCGGGAGTAGTCGGTGCTGCGCGCCCGCCCGGATTTGATTTCCTCATAGGCAACGTTCACCTCGGCCATCCGCTTCTGTGCGTTTTTGTCGCCGGGGTTGAGGTCGGGGTGATATTTCTTTGCCAGCTTGCGGTAGGCGGCCGTAACCTCCTCCTTGCTTGCTGTGCGCGGGACGCCAAGCACCTCATAGGGATCTCTCATTTCCTGGCTGCCTCCTTTTGTTGGCGCGCCATATACTTGGTCCACACGCCGGAATACAGAATATTCTCCAGCAACGGCCGGTGGTGCTGAATATTCAGCGCTTCAAAACAATCCACACACTGGGCCATGACTGCGTTGAGAATCTCCTCATGATGCTCGCTGTTAACGAACACAAGGGGGTTATAGTGCTCTTTCAGGATGTCCTCCTTCAGGTCCATCACCGCGTCCATCAGATAGATAAAGCGGCCCAGGGAGAAACCCATCGCCCGCAGACCCTCTGCCTGGGGATGGGCGGTATCGGGCACAAACACCTCGCCCAACAGCCTGCCAAAGGCATTGGCCGGCAGGTCCGGGTTGCTTTCATCGTCTTTTTCCAGTATGGCCAAAGCCTTCAGCCCTTCCTCGATGGCCTGGGCCTGACGCGGGTACCTGGCGCGCAGCGCCTCGGCGTTGCGGCCGATCAGCTTGGCCTGGGAAAAAGAGAGCAGGCTGCGGTCGTCCTGCCAGCCATCCATGCGCTGTGCATGGGCCAGCAGCAGGTTCATGTCCGCGCCGTAGGGGGTATACTGGCTTGTACAGCTTTCCTGTTTTGTCAGCGGATGCACTGCACATCGGAAGGGCACGGGGAATGGCTCCTCCTTTTCCAGGCTGGACAGCAGCAGGATCAGGAACGTCATGTCGTAGGTCAGGGTAGC
>JAAZBR010000040.1 GCA_012513735.1 Clostridiales bacterium
AGCCGCTACAGCAGCTACCGCTTCGGCCTGGTGCACACCACCGTGGGGCCGGATAGGCAGATGAATGACTTTCTGGAGAATATCCCCAGCCAATAGCACTTGCCGAATTTGCCAGTGATGCCCCGCCCGTGTAAAGCGAGCGGGCATCTTTACAACATCGGCAAGTTATGTCAGAATACAGGCATAAAAATATAGCAATCCGCACGATAGAGGAGGAGCAGCCATGGGACTGTTTGATAAGAAATATTGTGATATCTGTAACGAAAAGATAGGCCTGTTGGGCAACCGCAAGCTGTCCGACGGCAACCTGTGCAAGGACTGCGCGAGGAACCTTTCTCCTTGGATGACGGACAGGCGCACCTCCTCCGTCGAGGAGATTCGGCAGCACCTGGCCTACCGGGAGCAGAACAAGCAGGCCGTGGCGGCCATTCAGCCTACCCGCGTGCTGGGTAACGCCACCAAGGTGTATATCGACGAGCGTGGCCAGCGCTTCTTCGTTACCCGTCAGAACGACTGGCGCGGCAGCAACCCGGATATCCTGGACCTGTCTCAGGTAATCGATACCGAGCTCAGCGTGGAGGAGGACAAGCGGGAGCTGTATCAGGAATCGCCTGATGGCAAGCGCGTCAGCTACGACCCGCCCAGGTATGATTGCACCTATCAGTTTGACATCCTCATCCGCGTCAACTCCCCCTATTTCGACCAGATTTCGTTTGAATTAACCGACGAGCGGCCGGACAGCCCCTATACCGATGCCTACCGGGATTATGAGCGCCAGGCTGATGAGCTGCGCCGTGCGCTGAAGCCGGATCCGGCAGCAGCCTCCGCTCCCGTGGCTCAGCCCGTGCAGCCTGCCCCAGCGGCGCAGCAGGGCGCTTGGGTGTGCGCCTGCGGCGCCAGCAACCAGGGCAAGTTCTGCGGCGAATGCGGCGCCAGGAAGCTGGAGGCTTCCCGCTGCGGCAACTGCGGCTGGCAGGCGGCTGAAGGGGTCAACCCGCCTAAGTTCTGCCCGGAGTGCGGCACGCCGTTCGGGCAATAATCGCTTCTTTCGCCTTGATGCCGCCGGGTATTCCGCCCGGCGGCCTTGCATGCTTGCCTTGCGCCATGCAATAAAATACGCTACAATTGTATATATCATATCGCGCAAGGCGCAGATGGAGGCAAAACGAGTTGCACGCTTTGATCAAGCGCTTTTTTTCTGCTGAATCCTTAGTCAGTAAGGAGCACCGCATCGGCCCGCTGCCGGACGACCGTTCCGCCTATCAGGAGGTATCGCGCATCGCGCTGCCTGCGGTAGCGGAGATGGTGCTGGTCAGCCTCATCAGCTCAGCGGATACCATTATGGTGGGCACGCTGGGCAAGAATGCCATCGCGGGGGTCTCCCTGCCCACACAGCCGCGTATGATTATGCTGGCTGTTTTCTTTGCCCTCAACGTGGGTGTCACGGCCATCGTGGCACGCCGCAAGGGGGAGGAGCGGCGCGAGGCCGCCAACGCCACGCTGCGCAACGCCATCATGCTGGTGCTGGCGCTATCGCTGGTCATCATGGTGACGGTGGTATTGCTGGCGGAGCCCCTGATGCGCCTGGCCGGCGGCAATACCAACACGCCGGACGATGCCATCGTGCTGCACGATGCCATCGTCTATTTCAAAATCATGGCCTTCGGCCTGCCTGTGACGGCCATCTCCATGTGCATCAACGCAGCCATGCGCGGCGTGGGCAATACCAAGCTCACCATGCGTGTCAACGTGATATCCAACCTGGTCAACATCTTTTTTAACTACCTGCTTATCGGCGGCCGACTTGGCTTCCCCCGGCTGGAG
>JAAZBR010000041.1 GCA_012513735.1 Clostridiales bacterium
GATTCCATCCGCTCCACCGTGGTGATGGAAGGCGCCATATACTGCCTCACCGAAAAGAAGGCGCTGTATACCTGGGCGTCCGGGGACCAGGAGATGCGCCGTGTAGCGCTCATTCCCCCGGCAGATCTCCAGCCGGAGACGGCCCCCGCCGTCGGCGCCCTGCTGGTTCATGAGGACAAACTGATGGGGTTGGATGCACAAAACGGCATCCTGTACACCCTGAGCGTACAGCCTGACGGTGTAGCCTGTGAAAAGCCTCTGAAGCTGGACTGGACGCCCTTCCAGCGGGGTGATGAACCCCACACCTACATTGTTGAGCCTTCCTACCTGGTGGCCCACCAGGGGCGGCTGTACGCCGGCCTGCGCAACTATGAGAACCTGCCTGTGGATCTGTACAGCTACGACATGCAGACCGGCCGGATGCAGCAGCATGGGGCCACCCATCTTCAGTCTCTGGTGCCCTACAAGGACGGCCAGTTGCTGGGGATCCGCCACAACCAGCGGGAGGAAGACAGCGAGGGTAACCAGCTTCCGCCCCAGGTGGTGGTGCTGAACCCCCGGGACAACAGCCTGACCCCCCTGTCCCTGGGCCTGCCCGCTTTAGGCAAGCTGGACAGCGCGGATAGCCTGGGCCTTTGTTGGGACGCTCAGGAAGACCTGATCTACCTGTCCAATGATTCCTCCCTGATGCGATTGTCCGACAAGCAAGAGCCTGTTGTGACCGACCGCATCCCCATGGGCGGCACCTGGTCCCATGGGCCCATTACGCCGCGGCTGCTGCCCCTGGACAACCGGCAGATACTGGTGGGCTTTGGCTGGAACCTGTTCTTCCGCAGCACAGATGAAAGCAAGCTGAAGCCTGCCGTCATCCTGACCATGAACGAAATGCCTGAGGATCCCAAGGCCCTGGTGAAAGCCCTGCTGGCCATGCCCCATGTGCAGGTGGAGGTATACAAAGGGGCGTACATGGATCAGCAGACCATCAACCTGCAGTTGATTACGGGCACCTTGCCCTTTGACCTGCTGAACATGGATACCGCCTACTACGACCTGCAGACGCTGATGCAGAAGGGCTATCTGGCGGAACTCAGCCAGGATGAGCACCTAGAACGCTTTGCCAACAGCCTGTTCGATCTGTTTGCCCCGGCGATCCGGCTGGAGGGCAAGCTGTATGCCCTGCCCACCCGCCTGGACAGCCACTACATGACCATCCCCATTGATATAATGGAAGAGATACAGCTCAAGGCGCCCGCCAGCATACCGGAGCTGCTGGACCTGGTGCGCTGGTGGGCTGAGGAGGGGCATACAAAATACCCCGACTACACCCTCATCTCCACCCCCGACATCAAGTTTGTGCTGAAGGACCTTGCCTTCTCCAGCTACACCGCCGCCCTGCAGGGGCAGAACAAGCCGCTGCACTTTGACATGCAGGGCTTTGGCAGCCTGATGCAGCAGATTGACGCGCTGGACACCACTGGCTGGAACATGGCGCCTGAAGAGTTTGAGCAGGACTACGGCAGCTCCAAGATCGGCATCCTGGAGCCCTATGCAGGCTACCAGTTTGATATGCTGGCCAGCATCATGGCCCGTGAACAGATCATCATTCTATCGCCGGATGAAACGCTGCCCGCCCTGCGCCCCGTCCACTGCTGGATGATGGCTGTGCCTGCCACCAGCAAACATCCCCGGGAGGCAGTGGAGTTTCTCAGCCACTATATCCGCAACCTGGAGCCTGTCACCCAGGCCTCCCTGCGCAAGGACTGGACGCAGCCCATTGAGGACCCCAACTACGACCTGATGATGGCAGGAGAAGAACAGGATGTGGCCGCAGCCCGCCAGCGGGCGGAGAAGGCATCCGGCGCTGAAAAAACTGAGGCAGAGCAGTATCTGCAGCATGCCCTCAAGCGCATGGAACGCAACCGGCAGGCTTTCCGCTACACAGTAAGCCTTGAGAGTCTGAAGCTCAACCATCAGTTGATGGAGAAGTTTTTCATCAGCACCAGACAAAGTCTGCTGGAGGATGCCGCCCTCAGCAAGGACGGCTACCTGTTCAACGCCTATACAGAGGGGGCCCTCACGATGGAGCAGTTTATCCAGCAGGCCAATGACAAGATTCGTCTGATGACATTGGAGTCGCAGTAAAGTAAAGTGTTGCAGTCAAGATAGATCGTCAGTTTGGTCCCTCTCCGGATTCTGTTGAGGTATGATACATAGGTAACACTTAAGGGAAAGAAAAGCAGAGAGACTTTGGTAGAATGGTTTTGCAACAAACTAACTACTGAAGGAGCTCTCTGCATGGACAAGTTAACTCAAGATGCACA
>JAAZBR010000042.1 GCA_012513735.1 Clostridiales bacterium
GCCGGGTGATCAGGCCCGAAGCCGTGGGTAGCCCGATGGGGCTCATCCTCTGCGTGGTCAATGATCTCCACACCCTCCTGCGCCTCCACAGCCAACAGCACATCCTGGGGCGCGTGCATGGCCCGCAACTCAGGTCGCGTGTAAACATGCTTCAGGTGGAGCATAGCTTGGTTATTCTTCAGGGCTTCATACACCTCGGGCACGGCCTCCCGTGTGCAGCGGATGTAGGCGCCCAGCCCCAGGGTCTGCGCCCGGGCAGGCAGGTTTTGTTCCTGTAGCCAATCGTCCAGCGCCAACACACCCGTCACATCCACCTGTCCATGATCGGAAGCCACGGCCACGATGGTGGATGACCGGGCATCCACGGTATCCAGCGCCCGCAGCAGGCGCCCCACACACTGATCCAGGCGCACCAGCGCCAGTTGCACTTGCTCATCCGATACGCCGTGCTGGTGGCGAGTGGCGTCCAAATCTACCAAATGCAGGGTGATCACGTCGGGCATGTGATCCCGGGGATTCTGCTGCATGCCGGCCCTGCCGTCGGTGCGGTTGGGTACGTACTGCTTGAGAATGAGTTGCTCCGCCAACAAGGTGGTGAAGGCATCCAGGTGGGGTTGCCGGTAGCTTTCCCGGGTGCGGCCGTATTTGAGCTCGCTTTTCAGCAGCCACCCGGCGCTGCCATAGGTGAGGATTTTCAGCACCTGGTTCTCCCCCGGCAAGGCGTGCACCTCAGGCAGGTTATAGCGAATGTCCCGATTGTGTCCGCTGACCGGCCACAGCAAGCTGGCCACCTCCCGTCCCGCACGCCGGGCTGCCTGGTGCAGCGTGTCCACCTGAATCTCGGCGGCATCCCAATACCAGGGGCGCCTGGACGCTGGCAGGCGCGGGTTGAACTTCTCATTGTGCCCGATACCATGCCGGTCGGGATAACAGCCCGTCAGCAGGCTGGTGTGGGCAGGATAGGTGATGCTGGGGTAGATAGTGCGTACATTGTCACAAAAAACACCCTGATCCGCCAGTGCCCCCAGGTGGGGCAGTCGCAGCAGAGTGGTCGCATCGGGCTGAAAGGCGGCATCCAAGGTAATGAGTAGCAGGCGCACCGCTATTTCCTCCAGCCAAAGAGGCGGGACAGACCCAGTGCGCCGAAAATCCAGCCCAATGGGCCACAGCCGCAGCCGCAGCCATCCTTGTTGCTCTTCTTATTCTTTTTGCCAAACACCAGGTACAGCGCAAAGCCAATCACCACAACGCTACCAAAGCTGAGGCCCTTGTCCTGCCGCTTAGCTCTTTCCCGGGCATCGGTGGGATCCTGGGTGGGCGAGATGGGATTGCTGATAATGCTGTTGTCAAGCTGTGTCAGGTCGATGCGCCGCAGACGGGGTTGGGGCGTGGCGGTGGCGCCCCGGGGCACGCCCTGCTCCAGCCCTTCAAACAGGTCATCCCGCTTCAGACGTTCTCCCGCTGCCGCGGCAAGTTGATCGCCTGCCCGGGTCAGAAAGGAAGCCAGAGCCCGGTCATAGTCCCGCTGCAGGAAATAGCCCCGAAAGCTGCTGGACAGCAGGCTGTCCCGTGCTTCCCGGTTTAGCAGCCGGTCGGCGCTGTCGCCTGCGGCCAGGGCATAACTTTCCTCGCCGATCACCATCAACAGTAACAGGCTATGTTCAGGTGCTTCGGCCTCGCCAAGCAGGCCTTGGGCATAGCTTTGGGCGTCGCTTCCGCCCAGGAAATGCCTTGTCTCTACCAAAATTTGGATGTCCGTGCGGTCGTTCACCCGGCGGATCAGGTCACGAGCATCCTCCTGCACACCCAGGGACAACACCCCCGCACTGTCCCGCACTGGGGACATCTCCTGAGCGCGGGCTGCTGCACCGCTTGTCAGCAGACTGCATACAAGAGCCAGCAAAAGTAGCGTGCGAATGCGCCTCATATTCCCTCCTGCTGGATGATCAGCTCGGCCTGGGTAATGCCCAGCAGCTGGGCGATGCGCCCCGAAAAGCTTCCGGTCAGCCGCTGGTTAAAATCAATGGCCGCCTGATTATAGGCAGCCTGCTCCGCCAAGCGCTCGCTCTGCTCCAGCGCCTGGGGCAGCATCTGGGTCACGTACTGCAGATCCCGGACATCATCCTGTACGCTGGGCAACGCGGACAGCGCCGCCAGCACCGCCCGAGCGTCCTCATCCAGACGACCGTTGGCCTGGGCCTTTTGCGACAGGCTGCCGTTCTCTGACAGCACCTGAATATCCCGGCGCAGGGCCTGCAGCAGCGGGTCACCCGCCTGCAGGTGACGCCGGGCCACGGTGAGAATGTTGGCGCCCACCTCGCTGCGGGCATCCAGCACCAGCAGAAGGGCGCCCATGGTACTGTCCACCTGCTTTCGCTCCTGTGTCCAGCCCTTGTAGGCGCCCCAGGCAAGGGAAACAGCGATCAGGCACAGCATCAGCACCAACGCAATCAAGGCACTTGATCTCTTATGCATGATCCCGCTCCTCTCAGCCGTTGATCAGCCGGTTCTTCAACTCCGCCTCCATCTTGCTCAGGCTCTCCTCGGCGGCGCGGCGCTGCTTGCGGCCCTCTTCCTGTATCTTGACCACTTCATTCATGGTGTCGATCAGGCTGCGGTTGGTCTGCACCAGCGTCTCGATGTCAATGATACCGCGCTCGGCCTCCTTGGCCGTCTCAATGGTGCCCATCTTCAGGCTTTCGGCGTTCTTCTTCAGCAGATCGTTGGTCATGTTGGTCACTTCACGCTGGGCCTGCATGGCATCACGGCTGTGCTCCAGGCCGATGGCCAGCACGATCTGATTCTTCCAAAGGGGCAAAGTGTTGACCAAGGTGGACTGAATGCGCTCGATCAGCAGGGCATTGTTGTTCTGCAGCAGACGGATCTGGGGGGCCATCTGCATGCTGATCTGCCGGGTCAGCTTCAGGTCGTGCAGCTTTTTCTCAAACCGGTCGGCAGCAGCTACCAGGTCACTGGCACGCTGGGCGTCCATGGCATCCCCTGATTGGCTGGCCTTTTCCTTGGCTTTGACGATCTCATTGGCACGGAAATCCTCCAGGCGCTGCTCGCCCGCGATGATGTACATGGTCAGCTCCTTGAAGTACTGGATGTTCATGTCATACAGATGGTTAAACATGCTAACATCCTTCAAAA
>JAAZBR010000043.1 GCA_012513735.1 Clostridiales bacterium
GGGACAGGCGAGGGTGGCACGCTGCACTACAACCTGCAGGCGGGCGTCAACATTGCCGATGGCCAGCAGCACAGCAACTACACCTGGTATCCGGCGGGCTCCCAGGATGTACAGCAGCTCACCGTGCCCGCCAGCGACATGTTTGAGGACGAAATCCGAGAATTCATCCAATCTCTGGAAGAAAACCGGTCCCCCTCGGTGACTCTTGAGCAGTCCCGCCTGGTGCTGGAGATTATCCTGGCCACCAAGCGATCTTTAGAGGAAGGAAGCGTACAGCGGCTGTGAAAGGACTGTATGCCCGCAAGAGCTTTGATTCGCAGCTGCAGGAACTGACGGTACGCTCCCTGGGGCCCCGGGAGGTACGGCTCAAGGTGCTGGCCTGCGGCGTATGCGGCACCGATTTGCACCTGTTGCGCCAGGCAGAGGACTATTCACCCCTGGGCCATGAGGTATGTGGCCAGGTGCTGGCCTGTGGCAGCGAGGTCAAGCGCTTTCAGGTGGAGCAACAGGTGGTGCTGGAGGACGTGGCGCTGTGCGGCGTCTGCGAAGCCTGCAAGTCCGGCCGCAGCGACCTGTGCCGCTCCGGCCAAGACATGCAGAGTGCTCCCGGTATGGCGGAGGAGCTGGTTGTGCACGAAAGCATGCTCCACGATGCCACCGGCATCCCGCCTTTGGCCGCCGCCATGACAG
This sequence comes from Clostridiales bacterium, assembly GCA_012513735.1. GTDB lineage: Bacteria > Bacillota > Clostridia > Christensenellales > Aristaeellaceae > UBA1038. The sequence goes on from JAAZBR010000043.1 coordinate 691, forward strand.
AGCCTCTGGCCGTATCCATCCGCTGTGTGGAGACCCTGAACCCCCGGCCCGGCAAGCCGCTGGCTATCTTCGGTATGGGCGCCATCGGGCTGTATTGTGCGGCCTATGCCCGCCTTCGTGGTGCGGGGCGCATCGTCATGATCGCCCGGGATCCAAACAGCGCTCGCAACCGGATTGCCGGCGAAATCGCCCAAGCCTACGGTGCAGATGACATCGTCTATACAAAGGAAGTTGACTGGCAGCAAAGGATTCTTGCTCAGGAACCCGTTGATGCAGCCATTGTGGCGGCCCCGCCGCCCCTGTGTGTGCCTGCGCTGGACCTGGTGGACTATGGAGGCCGTGTGCTAGCCTGCGGTATCACCTTTGGCGAGGACAGGCAAGCACTGCTCAACATCAATGACATGGTGTTTCAAAAGAAATCCCTGCTGACCTCCATCGCGGAGCCGGCGCTGGATTTTCCCCTATCTCTGCAGTTGATTCGCACAGGCAGGATTGATGTTCAGCGCATCATCACCCACAGTCTGCCCTTGGCCCAACACGAACGTCTGAAGGAACTGTACGGACAGGATGCCCCTGCCGTAAAAACCGTGATGCTATCCGCCTAAATTGAACATAATATTAATGAACACATAAAATGAAAGGAGCACCCCCATGAAGAATCTGTTTGCTGTTAGCACCAACACCTATCACGGGTTTACCGTGGACCAAGCCCTGGAGGGCATCGCAGCCGCCGGCTTCCGCCATGTGGAACTGACCGCTGTCCGCGGCTGGACCGAGCATATCATGCCCGACATGCCGGAGGCCGAACTTGACCGGGTGAAGAAGAAAATGGAAGCCCTGGGCCTTCAGTGCATTGCTGTCAGCGGCCACTGCAACCTAACCGATGAGGCGCGCCTCAATGACTTCCGGGCCAACATGGCGCTGGCCCACCGCTTCGGCGCCCAGTACATTATCTCCTCGACCGGCGAGGCCCACTTCGGCAAGGACGAAGCCTTCACCGATGATGTGTTGATTGAGAACATCAAAAAGCTGGTGCCCGATCTGGAGAAGCACAATCTGAAGCTGGGCATTGAGGTGCACGGCGAGTATGGTACGGGTGAAGACGTGGCCCGCATCGTACGCGGTGTAGGCAGTGACCGGGTAGGCGTCAATTTTGACACCGCCAATGTGGTCTACTACGGCGGAAAGCCGCCCATGGACGACCTGAAGAACTGCCTGAAGGACATCAACTATGTACACCTGAAAGACAAGGTGGGCTTGGACAACACCTGGAACTTCCCCGCCATTGGTCAGGGAGATCTGGAGCTGGACAAGCTGATCGCCCACCTCAACCAGCACGGCAAGCAGGTGCCGCTGTCCATCGAGATCGAGTTCACATCCGACTACACCATGCGTGACAAGGTGGAGGGCGATCTGGAAGTGGCCAACAAGGCAGTGAAGGAGTCTTACAACTTCCTGCACGCCAAGGGCCTGATCTGAAACGATCCGGGCACAGGCTGTCCGGCGTGATATAGAAATGAGGAGGTACCCCATGCGCAAAAAAATCCTTGTAACCCTGCTGGCCCTGCTTCTGATGCTGGGCATGACCGGCATCGCATCCGGCGCGACCTATGGCTACATCGCCTACCAGATGTCCGACATCTGGAACGAGTATTCCTCCAAGGCCTTCAAGTATGCAGCCGACCAAAATGGCGTAGACGTGGTGATTCTGGATTCCCAGAATGACATCGGCAAGTCCGTCGCCGCCATGGAATCCCTGATCCAACAGGAGGTGGACGGCGTCTCCATCTTCCCCATTTCCCCTGAGCAGGGCGCTCAACTGATTCAGATGGCCAATGAGGCCGGCATCCCCATCACGGTGGAGAACATCGATGTGGCGGCCGTGGCCAAGCCCGAGGAATATGTGGCGGCCGTGGGCTGCCTGTATGGTGACATCGGCTACGCGGCCATTGAGTGGCTCTCCAAAAACGTCAAGGACGCCAAGGTATTCTATTGCGCAGGCGCCGTTGGCGGCGGCGTGTTTGAGAGCTACAAGGTGGGCGTTGACAAGGCCCTGGAAGACTATAAGGATTCCATCGAGATGGTGGGTATGCTCAACTCCGATGCCTGGTCTACCGAGGACGGCCTCAACCTGACCACCAACTTCATCAACTCCGGCGTGGAGTTCAACTGCATTTTCGCCAACAACGACCAGATTGCCCAGGGCTGCTACCAGGCCCTGCAGGAGGCCGGCCTGGACATTCCCGTTGTGTCCACCGGCGGGTCGCCGGACGCCTACAAGTTCCTGCAGGATGGTATCGAGGCCGCCAACATGACGGCGCCCGTCTCCATCCAGGGTGTACAGAC
>JAAZBR010000044.1 GCA_012513735.1 Clostridiales bacterium
CTGGGTGGGGACACCGATGTTTTCCAGGCCGAAGGCCACATCCTCCCTCACAATGGTGGCCACGATCTGGTTGTCCGGATTCTGAAACACCAGGCCGCAGCGCTTGCGGATCTCCCAGGTGGCAGCCGCGTCGGCGGTGTCCATCCCGCTGACCAGCACCTGGCCCCGGGTGGGCAGGTAAAGGCCGTTGAGCAGCTTGGCCACGGTGGATTTGCCTGAACCGTTGTGTCCCAGCAGCGCCACAAACTCCCCTTGCTGTACCTCGAGGCTGAAGTTGTTGACAGCCAGGGCGCCGCCATCCTCATAGGCGTAGGAGACGTTGTTCAGCGACAGATGCGCGCTCACGGCGTCCCCTCCCCTCGGTTGAATGCACTGTTCATATCAAAGTATTGGTAAAACTCCTTGCGGTATTCGGGGAGGCGGTCCTCTAAAATGGCCTGGCGGATCTGCTCCATCAGGCGGGTCAGATAGCGCAGGTTGTGGATGGTGGCCAGGCGCGCGCCGGTGATTTCCTGGGCCTTGAACAGGTGGCGCAGGTAGGCCCGGGTGTGGTGGCGGCAGGTGTAGCAGTCGCAGTCTTCCTCAATGGGGTTGAAGTCCTCGGCATACTGCCTGTTTTTCACCACCAGACGGCCGGTGCGGGTGAACAAGGTGCCGTTGCGGGCTATCCGGGTGGCCAGCACGCAGTCAAACATATCGATTCCCCGGGCCACGCCCTCTACCAGGCAATCCGCCGTGCCCACCCCCATCAGGTAGCGGGGCTTGTCCACGGCGTAATGGGGCTGCATGGCATCCAGCATGGCGTACATCAGTTCCTTGGGCTCACCCACGGACAGGCCGCCGATACCGTAGCCGGGTAAGTTCATGTCCTTCAAGGCCTGTACGCTCTCCACCCGCAGGTCGGCCTCAAAGCCGCCCTGCACGATGCCAAACAGCGCCTGGTCGGGCCGGATGTGGGCCTGCTTGCAGCGCAGGGCCCAGCGGTGGGTGCGGTCCATGGCCTGCCCGGCAGTATCCCGGTCACAGGGCCAGGCGCTGCACTCATCAAAGGCCATGGCAATGTCTGCCCCCAGCTTCTGCTGCACCTGCATGGATTCCTCCGGCCCCATGAACAGGCGGCTGCCGTCCAGGTGGCTTCGGAAATATACCCCTTCCTCGGTGATCTTGCGCAGATCGCCCAGGGAAAACACCTGAAAGCCCCCCGAGTCGGTCAAAATAGGGTGGGGCCAATCCATAAAGCGATGAAGTCCCCCTGCTTTCTCAACCAGGTCTGCCCCCGGTCGCAGATGCAGATGGTAGGTGTTGCTCAGGATGATCTGGGCGCCCAGATCCTCCAACTCAGGACGGATCATGGCCTTCACCGTGGCCTGGGTACCCACGGGCATGTACACCGGCGTCAGGATGTCCCCATGGGGGGTATGCAGAATGCCCGCGCGGGCGCCGGTGCGGGCACAGGTCTGCTGCAGCTCAAACCAGACAGGCGGCCTGGTCACGGCGCGACCTGGGGCCAGATGGCCTCCAGCCCCTGCAGCTCGCGGCGGAAGCCCGTCCATATCCCGGTATCGGGCGGCGGCGCCAGGAACACCATGTTCTTGCCCGTAATGGGGTGCTGCAGCGACAGCCGCATGCCCCACAAGGCGATCTGCTGGCCCCGCTGGCCCCCGCCATAGCGGCTGTCCCCCCACAGGGGCAGCCCGGCATGGGCCAGCTGCACCCGGATCTGGTGGGCGCGGCCGGTTTGAAGCTGCACGGTCATCAGCGACAGATCGTCCCTGCGCACGATGGTGCGATAGCTGAGCACCGCACGCTTGCCCTTGCGCAGATAACTAGGCACCACCTTCACCATGTTGGTGTCCGGGTCCTTCAGCAGGGCATCCTCCAGGCGCCCGTATTCCGGCGCGTCGCCCTGGGCCACCAGCACGTATTCCCGCCCCAGCATCCCCTCCTGCACCTGGCGGCTCAGCCGGGCGGCCGCCTTGCTGGTGCGGGCGAAGCACAGCAGCCCGCCCACCGGCCTGTCCATGCGGTGCACCAGCCCCAGGTAGACGTCCCCCGGCTTTTCATACTTCTCTTTGATATAAGCCTTCAGCAGGGTCAGCATGTCCTGGTCGCCGGTAGCGTCGCCCTGGGTCAACAGGTTGGGCTGCTTGAGGGCCACCAGCAGGTGGTTATCCTCAAATAATATACGCGGTGTGTCAAATTGTCTGCCTTCGCTCATTTTTTACTCCGCCCGCCAGCGCCCTGAGCAGCCACAGGGCAGGATGCCGCCTGTTTTAACGGGCAGCGCCAACTCCTGCGCCTCGGCCTGGCCGCCGTGGCGGGCACAGACGGCCTTCAATAGGATGTTTTGAATCACCGCCGGTTGAAAACCGGTGGTGTAGCTGTTGATCAGATAAAATGCAGGGGTATCGCTGAGCAGCGCCGCCGTTTCGGCGGCCAGCGTGTACAGCTCGTTTTCCAGCTTCCACACTTCGCCCGTAGGGCCCCGGCCATAGCTGGGCGGATCCATCAGAATGCCTTCATAGCGGCTGCCGCGGCGATTCTCCCGCCGGATAAAGCTGAGGGCATCCTCCACAATATAGCGGGCGCCCCGCTCATTCAGCCCGCTGAGCTGGCGGTTCTCCTTGGCCCACTGGGTCATGCCCTTGGCAGCGTCCACATGGGTGACCTGGGCACCCGCCTGAATACAGGCCAGCGTAGCACCGCCGGTGTAGGCAAACAGGTTGAGCACCCTAGCGCCCGTCCTGCCCTTCAGGCATTGCTGCATCCAGTCCCAGTTGGCGGCCTGCTCAGGAAAGAGACCGGTGTGTTTGAAGCCAGTGGGTTTGACATAGAAGCGCAGGCCCTTGTAGCCGATGACCCAGCGCTCAGGCAGCTTTTTGCTGAAAGACCAGCTTCCGCCGCCCCGCTCGCTGCGCGCATAGGTGCCGTGGGCCCCCTGCCACATCTCGGGCCGGGCCTTGGGCCATATGGTCTGGGGATCGGGCCGTGCCAGCAGCACATCGCCCCAACGCTCCAGCTTCATGCCGTCGCCGGTGTCAAGCACCTCAAAATCCTGCCAGTCTGCCGCCAGGTACATGCCTTGCCCCCATTCCTTCATGTGCATGCGATTATAGCATGAAACGCCCATATGCAACAACGGCGCTGTTCTGCAGCGAGTTTCAATTCAATCACGCAACCGAACGTAACATTTTGTAACAATTTCGTCATTTTCTCTTGCCCTCCAGTGACCATGCGGGTACAATCAGGATGTAGCGGCATCTTGCCGTAGACAAAAGGAGGTACACATGAAGAAATTATTCGCCCTGTTGATGGCGGCTTTGCTGCTGGTGCCGGCCGCAGGCCTGTCTGAGGCCGCGCTCACCCGCATTCCGGGCACTCTGGCCCGGTCCGAAATCCCGGTCAAGGCTGCCTATCCGGACAACGCGATACCCGAGGGCACAAGCAGCACCACCGGCCTGCCCTTCACAGGGGTGTATGCACCGGTGATCATCGTGGTGGACAACGCCCCGGATGCACACCCCCACTGGGGCGTGGAGCAGGCGGATGTGATCTATCAGGTGCCTAACGCAGGCGGCGGCGCCACCAAGCTGATGGCCCTGTTTGCCGATTCGGCTCCCCAATATGCGGGCGGCTGCCGCAGTGCGCGCACCGTATTTGCCGATGTGGCCTACGGCTGGGGCGCGGCCTTCGCCTTTGCGGGCACCCCGGGGGAGGGCGTGGTGAAGAATGCCAGCGTACCCGAGCGCTTTCGCGAGCTGGGCTACCGGGGCAGCGGGCTGACCTTTAACCTGCTGAGCAATAACACCGTCAGCCACCGGGTCAAATGGACCACCTCCCCCCACAACCTGAGCGTGCACGTTGCCGAGATCAGGGACAAGGTGATTGCAGACGGCAAAACCTTCACACCCCGGGCCTTCCTGTTTGCTGATGCCCTGCCCACGGCCGGTGTACCCGCCAGCTTTGTGGAAATCGACCACCAGGGCAACCCGGCCAGCCACAGCACCTTCACCTATGGTGCGGTCAGCAACAGCTATACAAGGGCTAACTCCAGCGGCCCCTATGTGGACCGGGACAATCCCGGCACCCCCATTTCCTTTGCCAATGTGCTGATTCAGCGCGTCAAGATGACCACCCTGACAGGCGGCTATGTGTCCATCAAGGACTTTGTGGGCACGGGCGCTGCGGAAATCTTCACTGGCGGGCGCTACATCGCCGGAGCCTGGTCCAAGGCTGCCAACGAGGCCCGCACCGTGTTTGTGGATGAGCAGGGCAACGAGGTGGCGCTGCAGCGGGGCAAGACCTTTATCATCATCACCAACGACCAAACAACTGTAGACTACAGGTAATCAAAAGATTACGCTCAAAGGGACGGCTTCCGCGTTTCGCGGAGGCCGCTTTACATCCCCCGGTATTTCCTGTATTTTGGTAATGAACAGATAGATCCCATATCCTATCCCCCAAGGAGGTCGCCGTGAAAATCGTCAGGGAAGCCATCGCCGGCACACTGGAATCAAACGATGTGTTTGTGCGGGTGTCGCCGGCTGATAAGGGCTTGAACATCCAGGTACAGTCCATTGTGCTGGGACAGTTCGGCGCCCAAATTGAACAAGCCGCCCGGCAGACCGCCCAGATGCTGGGCGTACAGAATGCTGTGCTGTCGCTGGATGACCGGGGCGCCATCGACTGCACCATCCGCGCCCGGGTGGAAACCGCGCTGCTGCGCGGGGCGGAGGTGCAGGCATGATGCGCTCCATGTTGTTTGTGCCGGGCAACAGCGCCGGCATGCTGCTGAATGCTGATGTGCACGGAGCCGATGGCCTGATCCTGGATCTGGAGGACGCCGTAGCCCCCGGTGAAAAGGACGCGGCCCGCCGGCTGGTGCAGGGCGCGGTGCAGACCCTGGGGTTTCCTGGAGCCACACTGATCATCCGCATCAACCCCCTGGGTACTCCCTATGTGGAGGAGGACATCGCCCGTATGGTGCCCCTCAAACCCCACCTGCTGATGCCCACCAAGGTGGCAAGCGCGGAGGATGTGACCGCCATCAGCACCCTGGTAGCCCAGGCGGAACAGAAGACCGGACTGCCCCAGAACACCGTAGGGCTGATTCCCCTGCTGGAAACGGCCCAGGGCATTGAACATGCGCTGGAAATTGCCCGGAGCGATCCGCGGGTCAAGGCGCTGTTTCTGGGCGCGGAGGACCTGTCCAGCGATCTGCAGGCCGTGCGCAGCAAGGAAGGAGCAGAAATCGCCTACGCCAGGGGTCGCATTGTGATGGCAGCCCGGGCAGCCGGTATCGATGTGTACGATACCCCCTTCACCGATGTGAACGACGACGACGGCCTGCAGCAGGATGCGGCGCTGGCCAGGGCCCTGGGCTTCACCGGCAAAGCTGCCATCAGCCCCCGGCACGTGGCCGGCATCAACGCCGCCTTCACCCCCTCTCCCGGTGAAATCAGCTACGCCAGGGAGGTGCTGGCCGTTATTGAGGAAGGCGAGCGGCTGGGCAAAGGAGCGGTTTCCCTGCGGGGTAAAATGATCGACAAGCCCATTGTGGACAGGGCCCGGAAAGTATTGCAGACCGCTGTGCTGCTGGGCCTGGAAAGAGGTGCCCTATGAGCAAGCTCTTCCCCTCTTTGGAAGATGCTCTCCGCCACTGCGGCCTCCGGGACGGTATGACACTGTCCTTTCACCACCACCTGCGCAACGGGGACGGGGTGCTGAATATAGCCCTGGCCGAGGCCGCCCGCCTGGGCATCAGGGATCTGACCCTCCAGGCCAGCAGCCTGTTTGATGTGCACGCCCCGTTGATTGATCACATCAAAAGCGGCGTGGTAACCGGCATCGAAACCAACTACATGTCGTCGGGTATCGGCCGGGCCATCTCCCGAGGCGTGCTGAAGAAGCCTGTGCGTTTCCGCAGCCACGGCGGCCGGGCGGATGCCATTGACTCGGGCAGGGTACAGATCGACATCGCGGTGATCGCCGCTCCGGCGGCAGACTGCATGGGTAATGCCAATGGCCTGCATGGCCCGGCAGCCTGCGGCTCCCTGGGCTACGCCATGCCCGATGCCCTGCATGCAAAGCATGTGATTGTGGTCACCGATCATATAGTACCCTATCCGCTGATGCCGGCCAGCATTGAAGAAATCACCGTGGACTGCGTGGTGCAGGTGCCCTCCATCGGCGACCCCAAGGGCATCGTGTCGGGCACCACCCAGATCACCCGGGACCCGGTGGCGCTGGCCATCTCCCGGATGGCTGCCCAGGTCATCCAGCACAGCGGTCTCTTAAAGGAAGGCTTCTCCTTCCAGACCGGGGCCGGGGGCGCCTCTTTAGCCGTCACCCAATACCTGCGGCCTCTGATGCGGCAGCTTCAGATCACGGGCAGTTTCGGGCTGGGCGGCATCACAGGCTACCTGGTGGACATGTTGCAGGAGGGTTACTTCCGCACCCTGATGGATGTGCAGTGCTTTGACTTAAAGGCCGTGGAGTCCATCCGCGACAACCCGCTGCACCAGCAGATCAGCGCCACCCGCTATGCCAGCCCTAGTGCCAAATCCACAGCGGTAAACAGCCTGGACGTGGTGGTGCTGGGCGCTACCGAAATCGATACCCATTTCAACGTCAACGTGCACACTGACTCCAACGGCCAGATCATGGGCGGCTCCGGCGGCCACAGCGACACGGCGGCCGGCGCCAAACTGAGCATGATTGTGGCGCCGCTGTTCCGCGCCCGGCTGCCCATTGTGGTGGATCAGGTGCTGTGCAACTCCACCCCCGGGCACACGGTAGACGTGCTGGTGACCCAGCGGGGCATCGCAGTCAATCCGCTGCGGGCCGACCTAAACCAGGCGCTGCGGGATGCCCGGCTGCCGGTGTATCCCATTGAGGAGCTGAAACAGATGGCACAGCGCATTACCGGTACCCCTCACACCGCGCGTCCCCGGGGCCGCGTGGTGGCCGAGGTGGAGTACCGGGACGGCAGCCTGCTGGACACCATCCGGGCGGTTGACTGAGAAAGTCCCGGCAACCTGCGGCAGACCTGGTTTATGAAGGGGTATGAAGCGGTCAATCATAAGAGCTGGGATACCCCCATTTGACCTGAAGGAGGAAACATGTATACAGTGAAAGAGGCCCTGGCACTTCTGGGCTGCTTGCCCAGACAGAGCCTGGGCTTTTATCCCACTCCGCTGCACCGGTTGGACCGGCTGTCCGACAAACTGGGCGTCAACCTGTTTATCAAGCGGGACGACTTTTCCGGCATCAGCCTTTTTGGCGGCAACAAGGTGCGCAAGTTAGAGTATCTGCTGGGGCAAGCCAAGGCGGAAGGCTGCCACAGCGTGATCACCTTTGGGGCAACCCAGTCCAACCATGCCATGCAGACGGCGGCCGCCGCCCGGCGCTGCGGCCTCGAACCCATTCTGTATCTGGTGGACCTGGTGGACACCCGGGAGGCCCGGGCCAACCTGTTGCTGGACAGCCTGTACGGTGCGGAGATCCATATCGTGCCCGCGCCCGATGGGGAGGAGGCCGCCGAGGCTCGTGCCCGGCAACTGGCGGATGCCCGGCAGCGCCAGTTGGAAAAGGAGGGCCGGCGGGTGGCGCTGATCCCCATGGGCGGGGCCAGCCCGCTGGGCACCGCCGGGTTTATCGGCGGGTGGCTGGAGCTGAGTGATCAGTGCCTTCAGCTGGACACAACGCCGGACTATGTGTTCCAGGCCACAGGCACCGGCAGCACCTTGGCTGGCATGGTGGCCGGCAAGGCCATGACAGGCGGACAAACCCAGTTGGTGGCGGTGCAGGTCAGTCCCAAGGACGAGGGGTATGCTGCGCGCATCACCCGGCTGGCCAACGAGGCGCTGGCGCTGATCGGCGCCAGGGCAGCCGCCACGGAGCAGCTTTTCACACTGGACGCCGATCACTGGGCCCCCGGCTATGAGCAGCCCAACGAGCAGTCAAACGAAGCCATCCGGCTGCTGGCCCGCACCGAGGGGCTGCTGGCCGATCCGGTGTATACCGGCAAGGCGCTGGCCGGCATGTTGAGCTGGATTGAAAGCGGTCGTGTTTCCCAAGGCAGCACGGTGGTGTTTCTGCATACCGGCGGGGCCACAGCCCTGTTCTCCGAGGGCCAGATCATCGGCAGCCTGGGCAGCTTTGACCCGCAGGAGGCCATGGAATGACAGTCAAAAGGCGGGCGGAGGATGTCTACAGCTGCACCGTGATTCACCAAGACGTGGTGGATAGTGTGGCGGCGCACATGCCCAGCGAGCAGGTGCTCCAGGATGCCAGCACGTTTTTCAAGGTGATGGGGGATGGAACCCGTTTCCGCATTCTGCTGGCGCTGGATCGGCACGAAATGTGCGTCTGCGACCTGGCCGCCTTGCTGCAGATGACCAAATCCGCCGTCAGCCACCAGCTTCGCCGCCTGCGGGAGAACAAGCTGGTTACCTCCCGTCGGGAGGGCAAGATGGTATTCTATGCCATTGCCGATGACCACGTACACCTGATGATCAAGGGTTGCCTGGATCACGCCATGGAGATGGAGGAGGAGAGGAATCAGGAATAATAGTAGAAAAGTTGTCTGCCACTGTTTCGGCCGTGTCTGGGGCGCCTTATGGGCGGTAGACAACCATCATCCCACCTGAATAGGCAAGTCGAATAAATTGAACAAATTGCACCCCCACTGTTGGTATCCATCCAACGATGGGGGTGTGCATTGTGGACAGCCTTCTTGTCTTCATTCATACTGACGAATAGCTTTAGCGCATCCAAAGCGGTGTGGGCTTTTAGTTCACTGCAAGGAACAGACGAGGGAGGTGTAGTGGCGCTACGCCGACCAAGCAGCCGACGCAGCAGGGGGGCAAAAGAACCAGCGCGACGATGCGTTAAAGTTTGGAATCAGTATCAGGTCCGCTTCCCTGCTCCGCTGCCATGGCGGTGCCGGCCAGAATGCCCGTGGCCCAGGCGAACAGCAGGTTGTAGCCGCCGCAATCGCCATCCACATTGAGCAGCTCTCCCGCCAGGTGCAGGCCGGGTACCAGCTTGCTCTCCATGGTAGGGACCTCCACATCGGCTGTGTCGATGCCGCCGGCGGCCACCTGGGCCTGGTCCCACCCGCGCACCGCCTGCACCCTGAGGGGCATGGCGCACAGCATGGCAGCCAGCTTATGCAAATCCAGCCCGCGCAGGCGATCCTGCAGCAGGCGGGGCAGCAAGCCGGTCAAAGCCAGGCCGCTGGGCAGATCACTGACACGCTGCTGCAACAGTGCCAACACCCGGGCGTGGTTGCGCCGGGGGTCCTTGACCGGCATCCGTTGCATCAACCGGGGCTCCAACCCCAGCAGGGGGGACATATCCAGATACAGGGTGGGCCGGTCGCCCGCCTGCAGCAGTTGCCCGGCATCGCGGCTGATCTGCATCACACAGATGCCGCTGATGCCGGTATCAGAAAAAATCACTTCCCCCGCAGAAGCGCACACGGGCCGGTCATCTCCGCCGCACAGGGTGCACAGGGCCGGCAGGCGCATGCCCTTGAGGCCGCGGACATCAGCCGGATCGGTCTCTATTCCTGTGAGGGCAGGGCGAAGCTGTACCAAAGTGTGGCCAAGCCTCTTTAGTGGTGCGAATAGACTGTCTGTGCCCGACAGGCGGGGTTGAGCGGGCCCGCCGGCAGCCGCCAGCACCCGGGATGCCGCATACTGCTCTCCCGCCCGGGTGTGCACCACAAAGCCGCCGGGCCGGGGCTGTACGTCCACCGCCTCGGCGTTTGTCACCAGGCGGAAGCCTGGACTGTGATCCAGGAAGGCCCGCAGCACCTCCAGCACACTGGCCGCCTGGTAGGTGCCTGGATAGACCAGGCCGCTTTCCTCCTCCACGGTGGTCAGCCCCAAGCGGTGAAAAAAGGCAAGCACCCGCTCCACAGGACATGCCGCCAGCACGCTGCAGGCAAAGGCAGGGTCGCCAAAGTAGATGGGAGCCCCGGTATTCAGCAGATTGCACCGCCCGTTGCCGGTGGCCAGCAACTTCTTGCCCACGCGGTCCCGGGCCTCCAGCAGGGTCACCCGGGTGCCCGCCTGCAGGGCTACGCAAGC
>JAAZBR010000045.1 GCA_012513735.1 Clostridiales bacterium
GCGGCGATGTCCATGTCCTTGATGAAATGCTTGATGAAAAAGCCGGGGGCATCGTCCCCCGCCACCATCTTGGGGCCGTTGTTGCTCAGCTGCCAGGAGCCGGCGGCGCCGCCGGAAATAGCCTCCAGCACCTTATGCTGATCCAGTCCGTTGGTCCGTGCATAGGCCAGGGCTTCCGCCACGCCGCTCACGGTGCCGGCGATCACAATCTGATTGGCCATTTTGGTGTGCTGCCCGGCGCCTGCGGGACCCATCAACCGGATGGACTTGCCCATCAGCCCCAGCACGGGCAGGCAGCGCTTCATCACCGCTTCCTCTCCACCCACCATAATGGACAGGGTACCGTTGCGGGCGCCGCTGTCGCCGCCGGAGACCGGCGCATCCAGCGCAAACATGCCCCGCTCCTGGGCCAGCTTGTCAATGCGCCGGGCCAGGCCGGGCTCGGTGGTGGTCATGTCAATCAAGGTGGCGCCGGGGCGGGCGCTTTCCAGGATACCGCCCTTGCCAAAGTACACTTCTTCCACATCCTTGGGATAGCCCACCATGGTAATGATAGTATCCGCTGCCTGTACACAGCCGGCCAGCGTATCATGCCACTGGGCGCCCAGGGCGATGACCCCTTCAGCCGACCCCTTGCGCCGGCTGTATACATGCACCCGGTATCCGCCCTTGAGCAGGTTGGCCACCATGCCCCGACCCATTACCCCGATGCCAATAAACGAAAGATCCTGCATTCTTTCCTCCTTCTGAAAACAACAGCGAAAGCCCGGCCGCGGCGCGGACTTAGGCATTACAAACGAACGATCAGGGCCTCATAAAAAGCCTGCATTTTGACCAGCGTGGACAGCCTGATGCGCTCATCGCAGGCGTGAATCAAGCCCCTCTCTTCTTTGGATAGAGCCATCGCGCTAAAGCGGTACACGTTTTCGCTGATACGGCTGTAATGCCGCGAATCGGTGCAGGCCGTCATCAGGTAGGGCGACACCAGTGCCTCGGGCCATACATCCTGCACGGCATCCTTCAGCGCGGCCCACTTCTGGTCATCGGTGCGGCTGACGGGGCTGGGTTCGCTGATAGAGTTCCACTGCACATCCACACGCTTGCCCAGGACGCGGGAGACCCGGCGGCGGTACCCCTTGCCCATGTCACCCGGGATCAGGCGGATATTGGCCGTAGCGCTTGCCTGATTGGGCAGTACATTGCTGGCATCGGAGGCCTTGGCCATGGTGAAGGCACAGGTGGTGCGCAGCATGGCCGCCAGCTCGCCGCCGGTGAAGGCGGTAATCAGGTTGATCAGGGGCCTGAAGAAGCCCAGGTTGGCGAATATCAGCCGCATGCCGAAGCCGGCCTCCCGCCCCAGCGTATCAAACAGCCCCAGCACCGGCTTGGACCAGCGGGCGGGCGCAGGGCGATTCTCCAGTTTGCGGATGGCTTTGGCCAGCTTGCCCAGTGCCGTATGCCGGGGAGGCGCAGAGGCATGGCCCGGCTTGGCAGAAGCGGTGAGGATGATCTCCCCCATCCCCTTTTCACAGATGCCCACCATGGCACAGGGCGTCCTGACACCGGGGAAGGCATCGGACACGATAGCGCCGCCCTCGTCCAGCACAAAACCAGGTTGCACCCCTTGCCCCTGCAGCGCGTCGATGATGGCCTGGGCTGTGGGGCCCATCACCTCCTCGTCGCCGGAGAAGCAGAAATACACGTCCTGCTGGGGCACAAAGCCCTCGCCGATCAGGCCCTCCGCCGCCTCCAGGGCGGCCACCAGCGTGCACTTGGTATCCAAAGTGCCCCTGCCGTGCACGCAGCCGTCGGCGATCTCGCCGCTGAAGGGCGGCCGCGTCCAGCCCTCCTGCTGGGCGGGCACCACATCATAGTGGCTCATCAGCACCCGGGGATCGGCAGAGTCCCTGCCCTGCCAATGGTAGATAATGCCCGTCTGCCCCACAATCGTCCGTGGGCAGTGGGCTGCCACCCTGGGGAATAACACCTGCAGCCTGGCCTGAAAATCAAGAA
>JAAZBR010000046.1 GCA_012513735.1 Clostridiales bacterium
ACAGCCCGGTGATGCTGATGATGGAGTACAGCAGCACCATGGCCTGTACCATGGTATTGTCCTGGCGCTGGATCGACTGAATCAGCAGACCGCCCATGCCCGGGATAGAAAACAAAGATTCCACATACAGCGAACCCGATATGGTAAACAATATGGCGGTGGGCAGGCTCTGGGCCATGGGGATAAAGGCGTTGCGCATCACATGCCGGAAGGCCACCTGGCTGGATGTCATGCCCTTGGCCCGGGCCAGGCGGATATAGTCCATGTTCATCTGATCCACCATATAACGGCGCATCCACATGTCGTTGGAAGCGATGCCACCCAGGGAAAGGCACACAATGGGCAAAATGCGGCTGTTGGTTTTGAACGGATCATAGAGCATGGGCAGGTTCAGCAGGTTGGAAAAAAACAACTGGATCGCCAGAAAATACACCGCCGCCGGCAGCGCGTTGATCAGCAGGATGTACAGATTGCCCAGCTTGTCAAACCACTTGCCCTTGTGGCGGGCCATCAACACGCCTGCGGTCAGGCCCACCAACTGCTGGATCACCAGCGCGATGATGCCAAACTGGAAGGAGACCGCCGCCTTGGGCAGAATCAGCTTGAGCACAGGCACGTTTTTGCGGATGACAATGGACTTGCCCAGATTGCCCTCAAAGATCAACTTGCGCCAGAAGTTGCCCAACTGAATGTACCAGGGGTCCAGCAGGCCCAAGTCCTTCAGGATGACATTCTTGACCGTGTCGGTCATCAGGTCAGAGCGCCCCTCGAAATACCCGTCCACCGGCAGCAGCCGCATGAGCAGGAAGACAATGGACAACACCAGAAACAGGGTAATCAGCGCTCTGCCCAGGCGTCCCAGAATATAACGTATCAACCGCAGTCACCTCGTTCATGGTCCGGCCTGGGCGCCCCGCCCACAGCCGGATGCCTTTACCGCACGGAGAGCCCTTCCGGGCTCTCCGTGCGCGGGGGTGCGCCATCAGGCGCTTATGATGGGGCCTGGAATCAGTAGTCGATACCGTTGGCCTCGGCGTATTCAATGCGCTTGGCGCGCTCCGCCTCCCAATCTTCCAGGCCGGCGTTATACTCCTCGGTGTTCATCTGCTTCTCGTACACCCACTGGTACTTGTAGCGGGCGTTGGACAGGCCGAAGGGCGCAAACTGGCTCTCAAAGGGGTTCAGGTTGGAGGAGACGTAACCGGTAGTCTCCAGCAGCCCCAGGGGGATGATGAAGGCGTTTTCCAGCAGCCAGGCCTCGGTTTCGGCGATGGCGTTGTAACGGACGCTGGTGTCGACCTTCTCTGCCGTTGCCTTGGCCACCATGTCGGCATAGACGAAGTCTTTCCAGTAGGTCTCGTCAAACTCTCTGCGGCCCATGCGCCCGTCGGGATCATCCTGGGTGGTCTGGGTGGCCAGGCCGTCGACACGCCAGAGGTAGCTGTACGCCTGACCCAAGTTGAAGGGATCGGTATAGGTCTCCGGGTCGGTATAGTCGGGGCCCCACCAGGTCATCATGAAGGAGTAGTTGCCCGACCGGCGGGTGATCTTCAGGAAGTCGGTGGAGGGATAGCCTTCCAGCACAAAGGTGACATAGTCCTTGCCAAGCAGCTCTTCCAACTGCTGGGATACCACCACGGCCAGGCTGACCTGGTTGGTATCGGTCTGGTAGGGCATGTAGGCCACAATGGGGAAGGTCACGCCGGCGGCGGTCAGCTCTTCAATGGCCTTGGCCTTGTATTCCAGGGCCTTCTCGGGCTGGAACTGATCCACCGAGCTGAAGGGCGCCAGGGCATCCAAGTCAGGATAGTCCTTGCCGTCGGCTGCCGCAAAGTTGTTAGGGGTGATGGTGCGCAGCAGGTAGGCCTCGGGCGTATACTGGTTGTAGGTGCTCAGGCCTTTGATGCGGTCCAGCCCGTAGTAGATGGACTTGCGGAAGTTGATGTTGTTGGCGGCCTTCAGCCACTGCTCACGGTTGAGGGTGTAGCCGTCCACCGTCTTTTCTTCATAGGTGGGCATGAAGTTGAACAGGTAGAAATAGCTGAAGTTGCTGCCGGTGCCGGGGCGGGCAGGGCGAACGATCTTCACGCGCTCGGGATCATTCAACCATCCGTCCACCTGGGCGGGCGGGATGTCGGCCGTGGTCACTTCGCCCCGCAGCAGCGCCTCTGCCTCCAGCAAGGAAGCCTCGGCGTTGTAGCGCTCCTCGATGCGCTCGATGTGGATATCCTCTAGGTCCCAGTACATCGGGTTGCGCTCGCTGATGGTGTAGGCATTGGGCTCCCACTGGGTGCATAGGAAGGCGCCATTATAGAGGATGGTGGTATTGTCGGTGCCAAAGGTTTCCCCCATGTCGGCCAGGAACTGGGCGTTGGTGGGGTAACCCCAGTTGTAGGTGAGTCGGGACAGGAAATAGGGGCAGGGGCCGATCAAGGTGAACTGCAGCTCATAGGGGCTGATGGCCTTGATGCCCACGCTGTCCCAGTTGCCGTTGCGTTCGGTGGTTTCCATGGCCAGATAGTAGTCCTCAGCCCCCACGATATCAAACAGCAGGTCCGCGGTGCGGGCCGAGTTCAGGGGGTCCAGGATCCACTTGGCGCTGGTGACCCAATCTTCCGCTACCACCTCTGCGCCATACTCGGTGCCGTCGTTGTACTGCCACTGAACGCCTTCACGAATCTTAAAGGTCCAGGTGAGGCCGTCCTCGGACTGGGTCCAGCTCTCGGCAAGGCAGGGCTGCACCATGCCATAGTTGTCGTACTCCACCAGGGTGTCAATCCAGTTGGCCCAGGTGCCTGCGGAGGAGGGGTGCAGGGGGTTCCAGTCGGCAATCTCGCTGGAATACATCAGCTTGACCACCTGCTCCTTTGCAAGGCCTTCCGGTTTGGCCTGCTCACCCCAGGCAGCCACGCTGGAAACCAGCATCAGGATCGTCAGAAGTAATGCCAGGCTCTTTTTCATCGTCTTCTCTCCTTTATCGTATTGGCCGGCGCCAGCCGGCAGAGGATCGCTTCAAACGGAATCGTCAGATCGGGTAAGCTTGAACATCAGGTGGGAAATTATGCATCAGCATCTCCCGTTCACCGCCTCATCCATCAGGGAATACAGGAAACCCCTGCAGGAAAAAATGCCGGATGATCCACCGTTTACCGGACAATCACCTGATGGGGCCGCATCCCGCACCTTCGCGCATAGTATAGCATCCCATCCCGCAATCGTCTACTGACGGATTCGCCGCAGAGGCTGCTCCCTTTCCGGAATGCAGGATTCTCCCCCTCTTCCTGCAACCCTTCAAAACGGAAAGATTAAAGTATAGTATAACGCAAAAAAGAGAAGCGTGCAGTTTTTCTTCTGTTTTATACAGTCTATTGCATAACAGGGAAGCTGCACGCCTTTGCCTTGGCGCCGGAATATAGCGAAAGTAATACTCATGTAAAACGGTAACGCATCCAAAGCGGTGTGGGGTTTTGCTCCGCTGCAAGGAGCAGATGAGGAAGGCGTAGCAGCGCCACGCCGACCGAGCAGCAGACACAGCAGCGGGGCAAAAACACCAGCGTGACGATGCGTTACCGTTTGGAATGAGATTGCTCAGCGTTCAAACTGGCTGTGGTACAACTGGGCATAGAGGCCGTCTTTGGCCATCAGCTCGTCATGGCTGCCCTGCTCTTTGATGTCTCCATCCTGCATCACCAGAATCAGATCGGCCCCACGAATGGTGCTGAGGCGGTGGGCAATCACAAAGCTGGTGCGGCCCTGCATCAGATCCTTCATGGCGCGCTGGATGCGGTGTTCGGTCAGCGTGTCCACATTGCTGGTGGCCTCATCCAGAATCATGATGGGGTTGTCAGCCAGGAAGGCCCGAGCAATAGTCAGCAGCTGGCGCTGCCCCTGGGAAATGTTGTCTGCGGCCTCATTGAGCTCAAACTGATAGCCCTGGGGCAGCGTGCGGATGAAATGATCGGCATGGGCAGCCTTGGCAGCGGCCACCACCTCCTCATCGGTGGCATCCAGCCTGCCGTAGCGGATGTTCTCCATCACGGTGCCGGAGAACAGCCAGGCTTCCTGCAACACCATACCAAAGGCGTGGCGCAGCTCGTCCCGGCGGATATTGCGCACATCCACGCCATCCATGGAGATGGAGCCGGCATCCACATCGTAAAAGCGCATCAGCAGCTTGACCACAGTGGTTTTGCCCGCCCCCGTCTGCCCTACCAGCGCCACAGTCTGCCCGGGCTGTACATGGCAGGTAAAGTCGCGGATCACAGGATTCTCCGGATCGTAGCCGAAGCGCACATGGTCGAAATGCACTTCGCCGTGCACATCGGTAAGGCAGACAAGCTGCTCATACTCCTTCTCTTCCTCTTCGGCCAGCAGGTCAAACACCCGCTCGCTGGCGGCTGCCACGCTCTGCAATTGGGCAGTCAACTGGGCAAACTGGGCAATGGGCTGACTGAAACTGCGCACATAGCTGATAAACGCCTGAATGTCGCCTACGCTGATGCGGCCCATGGAGGCCTGCACCGCACCCACCATGGTCACCGCCACGTAGCCTAAGTTGCCCACAAAACTGGCAATGGGCATCATCAGCCCGGCCAGAAACTGTCCCTTCCAGGCGCTGCCATACTGCTTGTTGTTCACCTGGCAGTATTTTTCTTCGGCCTGCTGCTCGTGGCGGAAGGCCTTGATGACAAGCTGTCCGGAATAGCTTTCCTCCACGATGCCGTTGAGCTCGCCTATGGCTTCCTGCTGGGCCTTGAAGTAGGGACGGCTGCGCTTCATCACGATGGCCATCAGCACCCCGCTGATGGGCACGATCAGCAGCACCAGCAGCGCCATCAGCGCGTTGATGGAGAACATCATCACCAGCACACCCAGCACCGTGGCAGTCCCTGAGATGGCCTGGGTGACGGTTTCCGCCAGGTTCTGGCTGATGGTGTCCACGTCGTTGGAGATGACGGACAGGATGTCCCCCACCGAGCGGGATTCGAAGTATTTCAGCGGCATCCGGTGAATCTTCTCGGAAATAGCCTTGGAGGCGCGGTAGCTGAAATCCAGCGAGACCGATACCATCATCCGGCGCTGGATCCACTGAAACAGGGAGCTGGCCCCATAGATGCCCAGGGTAACCAGCAGAATGCTGGCTACCAGGCCGTAGTCCACGGCCCCCAGACCCCGGACCTTTTTGACCAGTCCCTCAAAAATGGCGGTGGTGGCCTGCCCCAGCACCTTGGGGCCGATGACGCCGGCGGCTGAAGAGAGGATGGCCAGGACCGCTGCAAGCATCAGCTTGCCCCGGTAGGGTTTTAGCCAGGGAAGCAGGCGCTTGAAGGCCGGGCCCAGAGGACGCTTCTTATCAAGGGGTTTGCCCATAGCGCCATGCATCAGGCCTCACCCCCCTTCAGCTCCTCAGCGCTCAACTGACTTTCGGCAATGGCGCGGTAAACCTGCGAGGTACGCAGCAACTCCTGGTGCCTGCCCTCTCCCACCACGCGGCCCTGGTCCAGCACGATGATCTTGTCCGCCTGCATCACGGTGGCAATGCGCTGGGCCACGATCAGCACGCTGGCCTCCTTCATTTCCCGGCGCAGGGCCTGGCGAAGCTGCAGGTCGGTGCGGTAATCCAGCGCAGAAAAGCTATCGTCAAACAGCAATACCTTAGGCTGGGCGGCCAGGGCCCGGGCAATGGACAGGCGCTGGCGCTGCCCGCCGGACACATTGCTGCCGCCCCGGGCAACAGGGCTCTGATACCCGTCTTCTTTTTCGCTGATAAACTGATCGGCCTGGGCAATGCGGGCTGCGGCCTCCATCTGCCGGTCGTCAATGTGCTCGCCCGCAAATTTGATGTTGCTTTCAATGGTACCGCTGAACAGCACTGCCTGCTGGGGCACGTAGCCGATCAGACCGCGCAGGGTGTGCAGCTTCATCTGCCGCACATCCACGCCATCGATGCGGACGCTGCCCCCGGTCACATCGTACAGGCGGGGGATCAGGTTGATCAGCGTGCTCTTGCCGGATCCCGTGCCACCGATGATGGCGGTCAACTGCCCCGGCTCCGCAGTAAAGCTGATATGGGACAGCACGTCATCCTCAGCCTCCGGATAGCGGAAGCTGACATCGTCAAACTGCACCCGGCCCTGTACAGGGGCATCCATGACCGCCTCCACCTCAGGATCGGTGATGTCACTCTGGGTGTCCAGCACCTCCAGAATACGCTCGGCCGAAGCGTTGGCCCGGGGAATCATGATGGAACCCATGGAGAGCATCATAAAGGCCATGATGATGTACATGGTATAGCTGATCATGGCCATCATGCTGCCCACCTGCAGGGTGCCGTTGTCGATACCATGGCCGCCGAACCATACAATGGCCAGCATGGTCATGTTCATCACCAGCATCAGAGAGGGTATCAGGGCCATGAACAGGTTGCTGATGTAGCGGGCCATGTCGATGATATCGCGGTTGGCCTTGTCAAAGCGCTGCTCCTCATGCCGCTCGCGGGTGAAGGCACGGATAACGGGCAGGCCGGTCAGTATCTCGCGGGTCACCATGTTCTGCCGGTCCACTAACTTCTGGATCACTGCAAACTTGGGGGCTGCGCGCCCGGCCAGCAGGCCCACCAGCGAAGCGGCACAGACCACCGCCACCACCACGATCCAGCTCAGGCCGCTTTGCAGTTGGGACACCCGCCAGATGCCGATGACGCCGATAATCGGCGCATACAGAAACATGCGCAGGGTCATGGTGGCGGTCTGCTCCACCTGGCGGATGTCGTTACCGCTGCGGGTAATCAGACTGGCAGTGGAAAAACGGTCGATCTCTGCCTTGGAAAAGCCGATCACCTTGTGAAACACACGGCTTCTGAGATCGCGCCCGATGCGCGCCGCCGACCTGCTGGTAAAGAAGCTGGCGGTGGCGGCCGCCAGGCCCATCAGCAAAGTCATGCCCAGCATGATCAGGCCGTTTTTCCACAGATAGCGCTGCTGCATCTGGTAGGTATCCAGCCCCAGCCGCTCATACTCCGCGCGCACAAACTGGGACGCCGCCTGCCTGAGCAAGCTTTCTGGCTGCGGTCCCCTGGCCTGCAGAGCCTTTTCCGCCATAACCCGTACCGCCTCGCCGTTTATGGCCCCGGAGCGCAGGGCTTGAAGGCCCTGTTCTCCCCGCTGTGCCATCATGAACAGCAGGGCACCGGGCATCTGCAGGGCCCGGTCCAGGGCTTCTAACTTCTGCCTGTCTGTCACCTGCAGCACGTAGACGCCGTCCGCCAGACCGTAAGCCTGCTCAAACAGCGCCTTGTCCGCCGGGGGCAGCAGCAGCTTCAGGTCATGATGGCTCTGTACGCTCAGGCGCTCCGCCACGGCGGACTCCACGCCTCCCTGCTGGATGCCCACATCCACCAGGCGCGACATATAGCCCGGCAGCGCCATTTCACAGGCTGCCTGCGCGATCAGCATCAGCACGATGAGGAGGGCGGCCCGCCACTCCCTGCGTATAAATCGAAAGACCTTCAAGTCGGGCTGTTTCCTTTCCGGCGGTTGTGACCGCTTTTGAATTATAAGCGGGCACCCCAGGCAAGTCAATTTGCTTCAGACTTGTGTGTTGTTGGTCAGCAATGTCTTCATCCCCGGAGCTTATCAGCGAATCATTCACGGCCAGTATCTTCGCTTCGCCCGCAGGGCGGGTGAGGCAGAGGAAATGCGCGGCCCCTCAAAAACACGGGCAGATGATTAAGAAGAACCTCCTGTTGATATCTTCAACAGAAGGTTCCTCAGGTACATTTCCCTCACTTACAGCGTGCTTACTTTGCGTATTCC
>JAAZBR010000047.1 GCA_012513735.1 Clostridiales bacterium
CGACATCGTGCGCGAGGAGTTCAGCTACTCCGACGGCTGCACCATGAGCGGCAAGAAGGACTGCATCACCAACATCGGCGGCTTCCTGTGCGTCAACGATGAGGAGCTGTTCACCGCCGCCAAGGAGTTGGTGGTTGTGTTTGAAGGCATGCCCAGCTACGGCGGCATGGCCGGCCGCGATATGGAGGCCATGGCCATCGGCCTGAAGGAAGCCATGCAGGAGGAGTACATCGAGCACCGCATCAAGCAGGTGCGCTACCTGGGCGAGCGCCTGATGGAAGCCGGCGTACCTATCGTGGAGCCTGTTGGCGGCCACGCGGTGTTCCTGGACGCACGGCGCTTCTGCCCGCACCTGACGCAGAGCCAGTTCCCCGCCCAGGCGCTGGCGGCTGCCATCTATGTGGAGGGCGGCGTGCGCAGCATGGAGCGCGGCATCATCTCCGCCGGCCGCGACAAGCAGACTGGCCACGACCACGCGCCCAAGCTGGAAACCGTGCGCCTGACCATCCCGCGGCGCGTGTACACCTACACCCACATGGATTATGTGGCCCGTACCGTCATCCAGCTCTTCCGCCACAAGGAGGACATCAAGGGCCTCAAGTGGGCGTACGAGCCCAAGCAGCTGCGCTTCTTCACCGGACGGTTTGAGCAGCTGTAACCCAAGATATCAACCACAGGGGAGCCCGCCATCGCGGCGGGCTCTTTTTTTGTGCCATGTCGAGTCGCCATGATGGGCCAAACCTCCTCATCATGTATCTTCCGGTTGCCATATCCGTCGCCTATCCCAAGAGACAGGTAGATTTTTTCATCGCCAAAGGTTACACTCATCAGACCGAATACAGGCACCGTTGCCCATATTGCCATTGCTGCCATATCCAACCACGTACGCTTTGGAGGAATGTATGAACGCAAAAAGATGGCTCTGTTTCCTGTTGGTGATGGCGTTGGCACTGCCCTTGCTGGGCCCGGCCACGGCTGCCGCCGGCAGCTTCGACCCCAGCGGTCTTCCCATCGTGCCTCCGCCGGTGCCACCTGCGCAGCCCCCTGCACCCCAACCGCCGGAGCCCCAGCCGCAGCCGGTGCAGCCCGCGCCGCCTGAGGCCGAACCCTACACCCCGGACCCGCGCCTGAAGGCTTTTGTGGATAAAACCGAAGCCAGAACCGGGGACAGCCTTCAGTTTTCCGCCTCCATGTCCGGCGGCAAAGGCACGCAGAGCTTCGCCCTATGGGTTTTCCGGGACGGCGAACGTGTACACACCTTCCACGCCGGCCGCAAGGCATCTTGGACGTATGTGCCGGAGTATGAGGGTACTTACTATGGCATGGCCGTTGGCACAGACGGTACAAACAAGACCCAGTACAGCAGAACCGCAGACGTCACCGTCACGCTGAACGAGGCGGAGGAGGCAGCGCAAAAACTCCCCGCTGGGCATGGGTGGCGGCGATGGTGAGGACGAGGCGTTCAATCCGGATGAAATCAAGCATTTATTAAAAATCGGCCCGTTGAACGACATCACCATCCTGGAAACGGACAGCTTCTCTGTACGCATCCCCATTGAGGCGGATGCCTACTTCTTCGCGCCCGGGGGCGACCTGTCCAAGAACGCGTCCATCACCGTGCATGGCGCGCCACAGGGCACGGCGCGCGCGGGGTATGCCGCGCGAAAAAGCGGCGGCAGGCGGGTATCCCATGAGTTTTTCTATGAGTACCTCCCCTATCAGGCCGCTTCCCTGACCGAGGAGCGTCTGGAATGGGAGGAAGAGGCAGCATGGGGCAACGAAGAGCACGCCAGGGAAAAGGCGCTGCAATCCTGGCGGGAACGCAACGGCAAAACGCAGCCCGACGACAGCGGTGTCTGGGCGTCCCCGCTGTACGCCAATGAACAGCAGCGCGTTTTTCAAGTGACAATCACAGCCACCTGCAAACACCTCATCTCAAGTAACCACGAAGACGCCACCTCCTTCAACCTGCGCATCCTGCGGGATGCCAACCGCAACGGGGTTGCGGATATCGAGGAACCCCGGCAAACGCTGGCATTCCGTGATGTGCCCGACGTGGTGATGTCGGAAGCCCCCAGCGATGCCCCCCACCTGACCTCCGTCTTTCCGAATATCGAGATACGAGCCTACTACGCAAAAGGAAACCAAACCCCTCCCCTTTATTATCAGGCGGAGGGCATGCCCCAGGGCATTACGTTTGAAAAGGTATCGGGCGAGCACTACCCGGTGTATCGGTTCCGAGGCACGCCGGTTATCAACAACTGGCTGCAGGGCGAAGCCAAGCGGGATTTCCTCATGAAGGTCACCGCGCGCGATCAGGTGGGGAACACGGGGGACATGGCGCTGAAACTGACGGTGCTGCGCCATACCGACTCCCACCTCCAGGCGGACGTGGAGCTGTCGCTCGTTCCCGTGCCGAATCTGACCCTGCTGGCCGGGCAAAAGACAATATCCCCCGAGGTCTATATCTCTGTGCTGACCAACAGCAGCGAGCCCGTCACCATGCACCTGGAAACCGGCTACATTTTCTGGGGTGACGATAAGCCGGAGCATCCCGAATTTGAGCCCGTCGGGCTGGGCGTGTTAACCAAGCAACTATACGTGGATGCCTCGTACAACTGGCCGCAGGATTACAAATCCTCACCAATTGGCATCTGATCAACCAGGTATCAAACATTTCGAATAAATGGGGTGACGCGACCTTCCAGGTCTTCCCCATGCGGCTGACAGCGAGGCAGGGCGATAAAACGGCATTCACCAATTTTTCGGTTACTGTTCTTCGGGATGACACAAAGAATGGGATGCCTGACGGCCAGTTCTACTTCAGGCCTGTTGTCAACAAGCATGTCATTGAGGACGAAACTTTGCCCGCGGTGCAGGTCGCCTGGGTTGGCCCCGAAGAAATCCGAAACCTGCGCATTGAGGTGAGCCCTACTGTTCGGGGTGTCAGGCTGAATCAAGGCACCAAGCAGATTGAGTTCAGGCCCCACATCAGCGACTGGCAGGCAGGTGAAACCGCCCGCAAGCACCTGATTACCATACTGGGTGAAGGCGGCCGGGAAAACCATGAATCAGGCAAAGCGAAATGGTCTGAGGAGTATCAGGCCGCGCGGAGCTTCACCCTGACGGTTTACCGCAGATACGAAGACTATGACCGGGACTTCGAGCAGGTGGCCAACCAGATGATTGACGACGGGGATAAGATAAAGCCCTTCATCATCCGCGCGAAATCGGGGCCGGTGCCTATGTATATCAAATCCGTCACCGGCTATCCGCCGGGCGTCCAAAAGGGCCCCGGTGGCTACTATGAGGGTATGGTGAAAGTAACCGACTGGCAGGAAAACGAAACCCAACGCGTCTTTGAGGTGGTTGCCAAGGGCGCGGTTCCGCCCAATTTGGGCGAAGAGTTTACTCAGTTCACCCGTTGGCAGGAGATGCGTTTCACCATCACGGTGAAGCGCACCGGCCTGGGCAGCGCGCCGAAGGATGAAACCCTACAGGATGTTTTCGATTTACCCGACATCATCCCACTCCTTGGGGATTCTTTCCCACCAGAGGAAGAACCTGAGCAACCGGCTGAACAGCCCGATGAAGGCGCGGCAACACCGGAGGAAGCGGTGGAGCAACCACCGGTATCACCCGCTGAAATGCCAACGCCGCCCGGACAGACAGATGAGCAGGAGCAACCACCCGCCCAGGAGACGAAGCATGAAGAATCATCCAAACAGCAGGATGGGAATACTGACCAGACCCCCGCACAACCGGCGGAGGAAAGAGCACTATCCGAAGGCGATGCGCAGAATCTGCCGGTCAAACCGGAGGACCTCTCGCCCGAAGGCACGCGGTTCACCGCCGAGCAAAAGGCGCTGCCCCGGCTGGGCATCCTGCTGCCCAATGAAAAAATGGACGCCCTGGATGTCTATCAGGGCATCTTGACCTCGCTGCTGCACGCGGGCTATGTACCCAACGAAAACCTGATGATTCTGTTGGTCAGCGCCAAGGGCATGGAGGGAAAGCCCGCGGAGGATAAGGCCGCCCTGCTCAAGAAAATGGGCTGCCAGCTGGTCATCGCGGTGGGCGAACAGATGAGCAAGGCCGCCCGCAAAGCCCTGGGCGACCTGCCGCTGGTGGCCGCGGGCGTGGATGACCCGCTGGCGTCGTACTATGTGGATCGCCATGGCAAGGCAAGAGGCGCCATCACCGGGGTCATCAATGCCCCGCTGTTTGAGAACCTGTTGACGCTCATCGGGCAGATGCAGCCCGGCGCAAGCCAGGCAGCCGTGCTGTACATCCTGGCGTCCGACCAGGTGAAGCAGCGCAGGGCAGCCCTGGACGCGGTGGGGATCAACATGCTGTATGGCAAGATGCTGCCGACATCGCCCTTTGACCCTATGCTGAACAAATACCTCGCCGAAGCGGACCTGTTTGTGGTGGACCAGAGCGTGAACGAGCGGATGCCTGATGAGCTTCAAAGCCTGGTGGCGGTAGCCACGCTGGTGGGCAAGCCGGTCTACGGCACCACGCTAAGGCAGGTGGAGGCAGGTTTCGCTGCTGTCTGCATGCCGGATTACCTGGCCATAGGCTATGAGAGCGGCCGTCTGGCCGCGTTGGTACTGGGCGGACAACCCATCGCGGAGCTGCCCTTCACGCAGTTGGAAGCCTATCTCATTCAGACCAACCCGCGCACCTTGGATGCCTTGGGCCTGCAGGCGCCCGTCCAGACCCCGGTCAGAGAACTGACGAGTACCGAAGACGTGACACCGGGGTTGTAGACCTGGAAGCGTAACAGTTGCAATAACCACATCACTACCTAAACGGAGCGCGATAGTTTATCGCGCTCCCTTAGGGTATCCGTGGACAGTCTAGGCTGGGAGGCCGCACGAATTGATCCAAATCAAGCGACCATCACAAATCTTTGAACACTGACAACAGCTCGCTGCGGCCGCCGATGCCCAGCTTGCGGTAAATATTTGCTGCATGAAACTTTACCGTGCCATAGGATATATCAAGCGTGATGGCGCATTCCTTCAAAA
>JAAZBR010000048.1 GCA_012513735.1 Clostridiales bacterium
GGCCACCACGCCCAGATCGTGGGTGATAAAGATGACGGACAGGTTGCGTTCTTCCTTGATCCGGTTGATCAGTTCCAGTATCTTGGCCTGAACGGTTACATCCAGGGCCGTGGTAGGCTCGTCGCAGATCAGAATCTCCGGGTTGCCCGCCAGCGCAATGGCAATGACAATCCGCTGGCGCATCCCCCCCGAAAACTGAAAGGCGTATTGGTTGAACCGCCGCTTCACATCGGGAATGCCCACCGCACGCATCAGGTCCAGTGCCTGTTCATTGGCTTCCTTCCGCGACATCTTCTTATTCAGGTGCAGCACCTCGGTGATCTGATGGCCTATTTTCATGATGGGGTTGAGTGCCGACAGCGGGTCCTGAAAAATCAGGCCGATGCGGTTCCCCCGGATCTCGTGGAAGTCATCCTCGCTCACCTTGGTTAGGTCCATGCCACTATATTCAATGGTACCCCCTTCAATGATGGCATTGGGCGGCAGGATGCCCATGATGGCCTTGACGCTGACCGACTTGCCGGAACCCGATTCCCCCACGATGGCTACGGTTTCCCCTCGCTTCAGGTCGAAGCTGACGCCACGCACCGCGCGCACCATGCCGCCATAGGCCTGGAAGCTGATCTGCAGGTCATGCACATTCAGAATGGTGTTGTTGTTTTCCTTCATGCTTTCACACCTCTCCGCGCCGGGTAGGATCCAGCGCATCTCGCAGCCCGTTGGCAAACAGGTTGAAGGCGATCATCAGCACGGAGATTACAACGGCTGGAAAGAAGGTCTGGTAGGGGTACTGCAGCAACACCGACTGCCCTGTGGACAGCAGTATGCCAATGGAGGGCTCGGGTGGCTTGATGCCCAGGCCGATATAGGCCAGGAACGACTCTGAGAAAATGGCGCCGGGGATGGCGATCATGGCGCGGGTGATCAGGGGCCCCGTGGTATTGGGCAAAATATGCCGAAAAATCAGCTTTTCGTCAGGCACGCCCAGAGTGCGCGCAGCCAGCACATATTCCCGTCCCTTGAAGCGGTAAAATTGGGCGCGGATCAGTCTGGTCGTGCCGATCCACCCCGTCACCGTCAGCGCCAGAATAATGGACAGCATACCGGAGCCCAGCAGAATCATAAACAGGATGGTCACCACAATATAGGGCAGGCCGTCCATCACCTCGGCCACATGGGTCATCACCATATCCACCCGGCCACCATAATAGCCGGCAATGGAGCCGTAGACAACGCCGATCACCACGTTGGTGATCACGGATAGAAAGGCGATAGCCAGAGAAATGCGCACGCCCCGGAACAGACGGGTCATAATATCCCGCCCCAGATAGTCAGTGCCGAACCAGTGATACTCATTCTTCGGCACGCCGGTAAAGGCATAGTAATCTACTTTGATGTCCACCACCGGAGTACCTCTGGCCTCATACTCCCTGACGATCTCCATGATTGAGCCCGGGGGAAAGCGGTTGGTGTCATCCAGGCTGCTCTTGCGGCGGTTGGTCATCATGCGGCTGCCGTCGGCGATGCCGATGTCCTCCAGCAGGGGAATGCGGGGCGGCAGGTTGATGCGGTTCACATCCTGTTGGGTATAGGTATACCCGGTGACCTCCGGGACAATGAGAGCCAGCAGGATCACCACGCTGATCATCCAGAACGCCACAATGGAGACCTTGCTTTTGCGCAGCCGCTGCAGTGCATCTCTGTAAAAACCAATGGGCTTGGTTTTTGGCTTTTCGTCCTTGATCTCCGTTACCGGCACCCGCTCAAAGGCAGAGGCGGGGATGTTGAGGATTTCCTCCGGTATGTTCTGATATCTGTCGTTCATCATGCTTTTCCGGCTCCTACCCTGATGCGGGGGTCGATGATGCCATAGGAGATATCCACAATGAGGATGGTCAGGAGGGAAATAGTAGAGTAGAAGATCAGCAGCGCTACGGTCAGAAAGTGGTCGCCCGCCATGATCGAGTCAATCAGCAGGCCGCCCATGCCGGGTACTGCAAACATCTTCTCTACCACCAACGATCCACCCATGATGCCCGTCACCAACGGGATCACCGTGTTGGCAATGGGCACCAGCGAGTTGCGGAAAGCATGCCGCACTGTGGCTTGGGTGCGGGTAAGCCCTTTGGTGCGCGCCAGCAGCAGGTACTCTGAGGAAAGGGTCTCAATCAGCTCACCCCGCAGGTATCTGGCAACCGTGGCGATGGGGTTGAGCGCAAGCGCGATAATGGGCAGCACCAGGGAAAACAACATGGCGCCCAGGCTGGCGGCCAGGGGGTCATACAGCGTGGGAAATACCGGAAACCGGAACGTCAGCATGTATTGCAGTACCGATGCAAAGACGAAGGACGGTACGGAGATGAAAATAATAATCAACACCGAGATGATGTTGTCTGCAGCCTTGTTTCGCTTCAACGCCGCAATGGTGCCTACGATAATGCCCAGAGGCAGCGAGATCAGCAGTGAAAAGGAGTTTAGCACAACAGTCGGTGGAATACGCGTTTTCAGAATCTCAAATACATCCTGGCCTGGGCGGATCTTGACGGAGGTGCCAAAGTCATGCTCTATCACCATGCTTTCCAGAAAGTAATAGTACTGGACAAGCATGGGCTTATCCAGGTGCATTTCGGCTTCCAGCTTCTGCTGGATTTCCGGCGGGATATCGGGGTTTTCAAAGATGCTCATGGGCATCAGGCGGATGATCCAGAAGGAAAGCGTCATCACCAGAAACAGTGTGAGCAGCATGGCCCCTATTCGCTTGAAGATGTATTTGAACATTGGGTTCCTCCCATGGATTCCTGCGCAGCCTGGGCTGCGCAGACACGGATTCGGGCTGACAACTCCGGGTGTGATGTCCCAGGGCGGGGCACCACACCCGGCATGCCGTCAGGTATCACGAGGAACGAACGAAATTATGGCTTGATGTCGGCGTAAATGGTGCCCCAGCCCAGCCCGGGCACATAGCGGTCCAGCTTCAGATCCAGGCGGTCGGACAGCAGTTGGTAGGTGATATCCTGCACCACGGGGATCTGGATGACCTTGTCCAGATAGATCTCTTCCAGCTTCTTGGTTTCATCCAGCAGCTTGCTGTAGTTGGCCTTGATCTCCGGCTGTTCGCACACGGCAAACTGGGCGTCGAACTCGGCATCAAAGAAGTTGTTGGGCGCGCTGGAGTACTGGGAGGTGAAGAAGTACAGTGCCTGATGCGGATAGGTGCGGGAGGCGCCGCGCGACCAGTCGTTGGGGCTCAGGTCCCACTTGTCGTCGCCGGATTTCTTGTGCTCGGTTTGGGACAGGGGCGTGGCCACGATTTCCACCGACATGCGGTTCTCGAAAATCTTGGGCAGCTCCTGCTGCAGGTATTCTGCCACACGCCGCCAATAGGTGGCGCTGCTATCGGACTCGCTGACCTGCACAATCAGGGGGATCACTACATCCTTACCCACGTTCATCTCTTCGCAGGCCTTGTTGAAGTATTCAAGCGCCAGCTCCGGGTTGTAGCCATAGGGGCCCCAGGTTTCTACCAGTGCGGCCACGGCCTTGCCCTGGTCCGACTCCCGGTAGGTGAGCCCTTTTTCGCTGAAGATGCCGGCTTGCCCGCTGATATAGGTGCCGGTGGGCTGCATGTAGCCAAACAGGTTGCGGGCGATCACCTCGCGGTTCATCGCATGGTATAGGGCTTTGCGGTAGTTGATCGACGGGCTCAGCGGGTTATTGGGGTTTTTGCAGTTGACATCGATGTGATACACAGTGACCGATTGATACTCGGCCATGCGCGGATCATCGATATAGGTTTCGATCACATCGGCGTTGGGGATCAGGTCATCCAGCTCGCCCTTTTCCCACAGCTCCACCCGGGCGTTCATCTGGGGAATGATGCGCACTTCCACCCGGTCATAGTTGAACAGATCGGCCAGCCAGTGATCCGGGTTTTTCACGTACACCTGGATGGAATCATGGATCCAACTGTCAAACTTGTACGGGCCAATGCCCATCCATTTGTCCAGCGCGGTGCCGTAGTTGGTCTCGGTACGGTCTGCGTTCATGCCGGCTTCGTACAGAGGCTCGTAGACCGGGAAGGTGGAACGGTCTACAAAGTGGGTGCACACGTCATTGAGAGTGCTCTTGTCTACGGTGGTGATCTGGATGGTGTAGTCATCGATTTTCTTGATACCCACATCCTCCCAGGCCACAGTACCCGCCGTGCCCTGCTTCATGTACTCGGTGGCGTTCAGAATCTTGATGTTGTTGCTGGCCAGGTAGCTGCCCATCTGGTTGATGAGGATGGGATCAATTTGCATCTTGAAGGAATACATGATGGTATCGGCGTTAATGGGATCTCCGTTTTGCCATTTTGCCTCGGGACGCAGTTTGATCTGCCAGTTATAGTCGTCAATCTTGATGGGCAGCTCAGCGGCCAGGTCGCCAATGAACTCAAAACCCATGCGGTCAGCGGAAGGAACGCGGCGGA
>JAAZBR010000049.1 GCA_012513735.1 Clostridiales bacterium
ATCTGACCCGGCAGCAGGCCGAGGCCCTTACCCCCTGCCCCAGCTATCTGCTGGACGGCATGTGGCGGTTTGACTTCATGAGCGGCACGGCGCAGGATAACAGCTTGAAGCAGGAATACGTGGTGGTCACCAACGCCACCGGCACCGAAATCGTGGACGCTCTGTGGGCGGATGATCCCGCCAGCAATGGCTGATAAACCCATACGATAAGAGCCTACAAACCCAGCCCGCTCTTCCACTTTTCACGGTGGAGGGGCGGGCTGAGTTGTATGATGATAGAGAATGCTTATTGTTCTATTGCTCAGTGCTGGCAGGAGGCTGGACGCTGTCACCCTGCCCATCTGCAGCAGGCCCGTCGCCGGAATCCTCCTGGGCCTCCTCCCCTTCCGGCAGGGCTTCTTTTGTGCGGCTGAAACGGTCGGGCAGCAGGTCGATGATCCTGTCCCGCACGCTTTGCGCCACGCCGGACAGGGCGCCCCCCAGGGTACCCCCCAGCAGGCTGCCCAGGGCCTGCAGCAGCCCCTCCCGCACATCGGGGGGCACGCTGCGGTAGGCCTCCCACAGCTTGCTGGCCCGCTGGCGGCTGGGGGTCATCAGCTCGGCCAGATGGCGGTCATCGGCGGCGGTCAATATTTCGTAAATGGTGTTGCTGAAAAGCTGCCTGTCCTCCAGGCTGAGGCTCCGCAGCCAGGTGTGCACGCTCTCTTCCATGGCGCGGCTGAACAGCGTGCGCTCCTGCAGATAGACGAAGCGACCTGCCTGGGGTTCCACCTCCCAATTGAAGGCGTCATGCTGAAAGGGGCCGATACCCGCGCTGCTCACCACCTGATAGGGCTTGTGCTGGGCCAGCAAAATGCCCACCATGCTGCCCTGGGGCAGGTAGCTGAGGATGCGGTCATGCACCCGATCATAGCCGGGGTCGGCGGCCAACTCCTCTGCCAGGCCGGGGCCGTCAAAGGAGTAAACGGCCTGTATGCGCTGCTGCAGGGCTTCTTCCGCGAAGGCGGCCGCGTACACAGCCAGGTTGCCCCCCTTGCTGTGGCCCAGCAGCAACAAAGGCCCGGCACATTGGGCGGCCGCCTGGCGTAAATACTCAAGGGCGGCACGCTGGGCGGGCACCGGGCTTTCAAAGCCCATGTTGAAGTCTTCCTTCCAGCCCACCAGGCTGGAATCTGTTCCCCGGTAGCACAGCGCCCGGACACCGCCCGGCAGATCCACCGTCATGGCGCTGAATTGCATCTGGTCTTCCAGGGAGATCTCATCCACAAAGCGGCTGACCACTTGGTGCTTGTAGCGGGGCAGGCCGCCCATGCGCTCCAGCAGCGCCAGGCGCTGGCGCAGCAGATACTCATAGACCTTCTCTGCCTTCACATGCTGCATGGCGGTCATCAGCAGCCAGAAGGGCAGCTTCTCCACGGCCTCCATGGCTTCTTCCAGGGGCAGGTACACCACCTGGGACAACGCAAGGGCGTCCACCTCGTTGAATGGCAGTTGCGCCATCTCCTGCGCGCCCGCCCACTCCAGGTAGGCCATCATGTTGTTGTCCACAGGCTATCTCCTTCTTGCTTTACAACCTGGCCAGCGCCCTTTGAAGCTGCGGGGCTGCCCAGGCCGCCAGCGCGATCTTGATGGCGTCCCCCGGCAGGAAGGGCCACACGCAATAGCCCAGGCTGACCGGCAGACTGAAGCCCGTCAGCATCACAAACCAGGCGGTGCCCGGGATGTAGCAGGCCAGCAGCCCCCCCAGGCAGGCCAGCGCCCGCTTCCACAGCGTATCCGCCCAAGGGCGCAGCGCCGCGATCAGCCCCGCTGCGCACAAATAGCCCAGCAGGTAGCCGCCGGTATTGCCCACCAGCGCATGCAGCCCCCCCTTGAAGCCGGCGAATACCGGCAGCCCCACCGCACCCAGCAGCAGGTACAGCCCCACCGCCAGCATGGCCCCCCGC
>JAAZBR010000008.1 GCA_012513735.1 Clostridiales bacterium
GAATCTTGTCCAGATCCTCGCCCTTGGCGGTCAGCATGATGATAGGCACATTGCTGGTCTCCCGGATGCGCTGGCATACCTGGATGCCGTCCATGCGGGGCAGCATTACATCCAGCAGCACCAGGTCAAACTCCTGCTCACCAAATACCTTCAGCGCCTCTTCTCCGTCGTAGGCGCTGACGGTTTCGTAGCCATCCTGCTCTAACGTATACTTCAGCCCCTTGATCATCAGCGGCTCGTCATCAACCAAAAGGATTCGCTTGGACATTGTATCATTCCTTCCGTGCCCAAAGAGGCTCAGTCGTTATTTGTGTACATTGTACATCAAAAGACCGGCAATAGGCAAGCAGGAATGCAATAATTCATTCATAAAATAGAAATACTTTGACGGAAAACAGACAAAAAGGGCAGCTGATGCCCTTGCGGCGCTATCGCAGACCCTGTATTCCCCGCAGGTCTCCCCGGTCCACAGCAGCCAGCAGGCACAGGTAGGTGGCGGCGGTGTCATAGCGGGCATCGTGCTGATTGTTCCCGCCGCCAAACCACCGGGCACAGTGCTGCTGAATCTGCTGGGCATCCACGCCATAATGAGCGCATAGCTCCTCTAACTTGGGCGGTTTGGGCCGGCCGGTGTTGACCTTGCGCTCCATGTTCATGATGCCGGTGGCATAGTTCATGGTGCAGAAGGTGTTCAAACGCTTCAGCTTCAAGCCGCAGCGCTCCAGCTCCACCCGCAGGTACCGCTCATCTGCCGATACGTTATGCCCGATTACCAGGTCGGCCTCATTGAATTGCCGGCACAGCTCCTGGGCATGATCTTCAAAATAGCGGCCCCCTGACAGCTCGGCCAGCATGTCCATACTGAGGCCATGTACCTGAAAGGCGCCCTCGCTCATCTGATCCACGCTGAAGTACAGATTCCGCCCCGTGACAGCGCCGTCTTCAATGGTCAGGCTGGACAGCTGGCAGATCTGGCCCGGCTCAAGGTCGGTGGCCTCGGTATCAAACACAATAACTGTCATCGCGCCGGCCTATTGCAGCGCCTCGATGCGCTCGATGTCATTGCGGTGCCCCACGATCAGCAGGTCATCCCCCTTCAAAAACTGGGTGTCCGTCGTCAGATTCATCAATACGTCACCCTCCCGGTGCACCACCAGCACGCTGACGTTATAGCGCTTGCGGATATCCAGTTCCTTCAGAGTATGACCTGTCCAGGACGCAGGCACCGCGATGTCTGCCATCATGTAGTCGCCGGTCAGGTTGATCAGATCCAACAGGCGCGGGGAAACCAGGGTTTTGGCGACGCGCACCCCCATGTCCCGTTCTGGGAAAACCACCCGGTCGGCCCCCATTTTTTTCAGCATCCTGGCATGCACCTCATCGGTGGCTTTGGCCACCAGATAACGGGCGCCCATATCTTTGCACAGCAGGGTCACCATGATGGAGTCGCGAAGGTTGTCCCCAATGGACACCACCACGGCATCGAAATTGCGCACACCCAGCGTGTGCAGCGCCTCCTCATCGGTGGCGTCCATCTGCAGCGCCTGAGTCACATAGGGGGTGATGTTGCGGATGCGCTCCTCCCCCGAGTCAACGGCCAGCACCTCATGGCCCATTTCGCTCAGCGACTTGCACAGCGCGCTGCCAAACCTACCAATGCCAAAGACGACATATTGCTTCTTAATCATGTGTACTCTCTTCTCCCGCGGCCCTTAGCCGACAATGATCTGTTCCTCCGGAAACCGGATGGCCCCGGGGTTGGTGTGGTTGTGATTCAGGGTCAGCATCAATGTAAGCGGCCCAACCCGGCCAAAATACATCAGTGTGATCAGCAGCAGCTTGCTGGCGACGGTGAAATTGGCCGTGCCCACCGCAGTCAGGCCCACGGTGCCCAGGGCCGAGGCCTCCTCAAACAGCATGTCAAGGAAGCTGAACCCTTTGCCGTTTTCAAAGACGGTCAGCAGCACGGCGCCCAAAACCAGCAGGGAAAGGTAAATGAATAAAATGCTCTGCGCCGTGCGACCGATGGAGGAGGGAATGCGCCGGTCCATGCTGTTGATATCCTCACGCCCCGCGATGATGCTGCGCAGGATCATGATGACCACAAACAGGGTACTGGTCTTGATGCCGCCGCCGGTGGAGGCGGGGGAGGCGCCGATAAACATCAGCACGATGCTGACCAGTTTGGAAGCATCCGTCATCTCCGACTGGGGAAAGCTGAAGTAACCGGCAGTGCGTGGCGTGACCGACTGAAACCAGGCGTTGAGCAGCTTCTCCCCTGCGCCTGCGCCCTCCCGGGCCAGCACGCGGGGGTTATTCCACTCCATGGCGACAAAGAAGGCCATGCCCACCAGCAACAAAATACCGGTCATCAGCAGCACGATCTTGGTGTGCAGGGACAGAGGGATTCTGCGGCGCCAGTGATCCAGCACATTCCAGATAACGGCAAATCCCAAGCCCCCCAGCACAATCAGACAGGAGATGGTCATCAGCACCAGCGCGTCACCGCGAAAGCCCACCAGGCTGCCGATAGCACCGAACAGATCAAACCCCGCGTTGCAAAATGCGCTGACAGAATGGAAAACGCCATACCAGATCCCCCTGTCGGCGCCATACAGCGGCACAAAGCGGATGCTGAGGATGATGGCCCCCAGCAGCTCAATAAAAAACACCAGGCCCATGAAGCGAATGGTGGAACGCACGCCCCCGGACAAACCGGGCAGCCTCATGGTGTCGCGCAGCAGCAGGCGCCCCTGCAGGCTCACTCTACGTCCAAGGGCCACCAAGGTCATGGTGGCAAACAGCATGAAACCCAGGCCGCCCACCTGAATCAAGCTGATGATGACAACATGGCCAAAGGTGGAATATGCGCCAAAGGTATCCACCACCGTAAGCCCGGTAACACAGGTGGCGGAAGTCGCCGTGAACAGCGCCTCCAGGTAGCCTACCTGGGCTCCGGGTTTATGGGTGATGGGCAACACCAGCAGCAACGAACCCACCAGAATGATGCAAAAGAACCCCAACGCAAGCACCGCAGCCGGCGGAAGGCTGCGGTGGGACTTACGAATCGTATGCTTGTTATCTGCGGTCATGAAATGATCATCTCCAGCATATTACATGCCTGTTTGAGAGCACTCAGGGCTCCTGCTCTTCGTCCTCATCCTCTTCTTCGTCGTCCTCGGTTTCCGGAAAAAAGGATTTGTGGCACTTGGGGCATAGGTAGTCCTCTTCAAAGTCGAAATCAGCCAGATCAAACTTGGTCTGGTAGCCGCAGTGAGGGCACTCATACTCCATCTCGCCTTCCAGGGGCTCTTCCTCACCCTGGCAGTGGTTGCAGCCGTAGTGGTCGTCGTCATCGTCTTCCTCATCGTACAGAAGCTCTTCGATGTCCCCCAAATCTTCCTCGATGCTGTCCACATAGTCGCTCAGCTCTTCCTGCTCTTCACGCAGGGCTTCCTGCTCATCCCGCAGGGTCTCCAGTTCAGCGCCGAAGTCCTTCAGAACGTCCAGCATTTTGAGCAGCAGCTTGTGCTCCGGCGTGTCA
>JAAZBR010000050.1 GCA_012513735.1 Clostridiales bacterium
CCCTCTTTACGGCCAACGGCCCGCTCAACAGTGCACTGATGGGGCTAAATCTGATCGAGCGCCCGCTCAAATTGCTGTATACAGATTTTGCCGTCCAGGTAGGTATGGTCTATGCCATGATCCCCTTTATGGTGCTGCCGGTCTACTCCAGCGTGGAGCGCATGGATTGGTCCATGGTGGAGGCCTCCCGCGATCTGGGCGCTAGCGCCTTGAGTGCATTTCTGACCGTCACGCTGCCCATGACCATGCCGGGGATTATGGCCGGCCTGGTGCTGACTTTTGTGCCTTCGATCGGGCTGTTTTTCCTCAGCGACCTGTTGGGCGGTTCCAATACCATGTTATGGGGCAACCTGGTCAGCAACGAACTATTGAAAAGCCGCGATCTGCCCTTCGCCGCCGTGCTCAGCGTTTGCCTGCTGGCGTTGACGGGGGTAATCATCCTGATTTATCGCCGTGCCGGTGGCAAGGCCGAACAGATGGTATTCTGAGGGGGAGCAGCATGAAAAAGCGTTCCGTCTTTGCTCCTGTCTATATCACGCTGGTACTGCTGCTGATGTACCTGCCGATCCTGGTGGTGGTGGTGTTTTCCTTCAACGGCAACGCTACGCGCAATGCATCCATTCAGTTTAGCGGATTTTCCTTTCAATGGTACGAAGGCCTGTTTTCTCCGGAAAAGGGCTACATCGGTGCGCTGCTGACCTCTCTTCGCGTGGCTTTGTCCAGCGTTGCGGTATCCGCGGTCATTGGCACGCTGGGCGCCGTGGCTATGGTGCGCAGACGGACACGTCAGGGTTTGCTGGGGCGGGTTGGTGACAGCACGCTGACCCTGTTTGAGCAGCTAACGCTGCTGCCCATTATGATCCCAGAAATTATCCTAGGCATTGCTTTCCTTGCGCTATTCTAAGCCATCCGGCTGCCCTTTGGGGAAATCACGCTGGTGATCTCCCATATCACCTTCTGCATCCCCTATATTTACATCACTGTCAAGGGACGTCTGGCTACCCTGGACCCGGCTCTGCAGGAGGCCGCCCGGGATCTGGGCGCCAGCCCCTTCAGGGCATTCCTCACCGTAACCCTGCCGTTGATTGCACCGGCTGTATTATCCGGTTCTCTGTTGGCTTTTGCCATGTCCATGGATGATTTTGTCATCAGTTTTTTTGTGAATGGCGCGGAGACAACCACGCTGCCGCTCAAAATCTATTCCTCTGTCAAGGTCGGCGTAACGCCATCTGTCAATGCCTTGTGCACGGTCATGTTGGGCATGGCATTCCTCATCTTTGGCATTTCACAGGCAATCAACACCACCAGCGAAGCGCGCAGGCGCAGACATGAGGAGGCGGCGCGCAGCGCCATATAGCATGAACAAGAAACAAATTGTACTGACGGGCGGCGGTACCGCCGGCCATGCGACGCCCCACCTGGCCCTGATTCCCCGGCTTCGGCAGATGGGGTACGAAATCCATTACATCGGCACCGCTGATGGCATAGAACGGCAGGTCATCGCGTTGCAGCAGGATGTGACCTATCACAGCATCAGTTCGGGAAAGCTGCGCCGCTACTTCGACTGGAAAAACTTTACCGACCCATTCCGGGTCATCGCAGGTTTTTTTCAGGCGCTTGCAATCCTGGGCAAAATACGTCCCGCTGTGTGCTTCAGCAAGGGGGGCTTTGTTGCCGTACCCGTAGTGATGGCCTGCTGGCTACGCGGCATTCCCGTCATCGCCCATGAGAGCGATCTGACGCCTGGATTGGCCAACCGCATCAGCGCTGTATTTGCAAAAAAGGTGGCCACCACCTTCCCCGAGTGCGCCCGGGCACTGGGCAGCAAAGGGGTGCTGACCGGCACACCCTTGCGACCGGAGCTCTTCCTAGGTGACCGCCACCGGGGTCTGCGCATGGCGGGTCTGAATGGCAGCAGACCCATCCTGTTGATGATGGGGGGCAGCCAGGGCGCGCAAAGCGTCAACAAGACCCTTCGACAGGCTCTTCCCCAGGTCTTGCAGGAAATGGATGTATTTCATCTGTGCGGCAAGGGAAACCTGGACGCATCTTTGCAAGGTTTGACAGGCTATTATCAAACGGAGTTTTTAAGCAATGATCTGCCCGATGCCCTGGCCTGCGCCGATCTGGTGCTGACCCGTGCGGGCGCCAATGCCCTGTGCGAATTTCAGGCGCTGAAGAAGCCCATGTTGCTGATTCCCCTGCCCCGTTCTGCCAGCCGCGGGGATCAGATCCTCAACGCGCATAGCTACGAAAGCCGGGGTCTTGCCCGGGTGCTGTATCAGGAAGACCTGACCAGCGAAAACCTGGTTGCTGCCCTGATGAAACTGCTGCAGGATGCCCCTGATCTAACTGCGGCACTGGAGACAGCACCTGCGGCTGATGGCACCGATGCGATTCTGCAATTGATTGTTGAGCATCAGCGCTGATTCATCCGGCCGTTTCCCATCTGTCTAACTGCCAAAAAGCTCATCAATCGCTTGTGACAGGGCGATTTTTCCGTGGGCATAGGTAAGCGCACCCTGCAGGTAGGCCGTGTAGGGCGGGCGAATGGGCGCGTCGCAGCTTAGCTCAATGGAGGCGCCGGCAACAAAGGTACCGGCCGCCATAATCACCTGATCCTGGTATCCGGGCATGGCCCAGGGCTCGGGGGTTGCGAAGCTGTCCACCGGGGAGGCGGCCTGCACAGCGCGGCAAAAGGCGATCAGACGATCCGGATCTCCGAAGTTGATGGCCTGGATAATGTCCGCGCGGGGCACATCATAGGCAGGCGTTGTCGGCATCCCCAGATCAGAAAACACCCGGGCGGCCAGCACAGCCACCTTCAACGCCTGGGCCACTGTATGGGGAGCCATGAACAGCCCCTGATAGAACAACCGATAACCGGGAGCATAGCTGCCCACCTCTAGCCCGATGCCCGGTGCGGTGAGCCGTGCCGCTATCCGCTCAATGGCCGTACGTGCGCCCGCCAGATAACCGCCTGTAGGCGCTATTCCCCCGCCCAGGTTTTTGATCAGGCTGCCCACCACCACATCCGCGCCGTAAAAGCTGGGTTCATCTTCGCTGACAAAGGCACCATAGCAATTGTCCACCATAACCCGGATATCGGGGCGCACAGCTTTCACTTTGCTGATCAGCGGTTCCATCATTTTGGGGGTCAGGCTGTCACGCCAGGAATATCCCCGGCTACGCTGCAGCAGGATGACGCGGGTTCGGGGGCGAAGGGCATGAAGCACACCCTCCACATCAATACCGCCGCCAGAACCGGGTTCAACCACAGAGAAGGTAACGCCCATTTCGGCCAAAGAGCCCGGCACGGCCTTGTGGATGCCGATCACCTCCGACAGGGTGTCATAGGGTACACCGCAGGCGCTGATCAGGTGATCACCCGGCAAAAGCAATCCGAACAACGCGAGGGACAACGCATGGGTGCCGCTGGCAATCTGGGGCCGGACGATTGCGGCTTCAGTTTGAAACAGGTCGGCTACAATGCGCTCAAGCGTGTCGCGCCCGGCATCATCGTACCCATATCCGTTGCTACCGGCAAAATGACGCGCCGCCAGTTGGTGGCGCTGAAACGCCGCAAGCACCCGCCGGGTATTGGTCATCTCCACGGTTTCAATCCCGCTGAATACTGCTTCACATGCCGCTTCGGCAGCGGCAATATGCTGATTACCCTTCATACTGCGCGATATCCTTTCTGACCATGGTCACAAAAGCATCTTCCTCTACGGGCATGGGCACCCATGTAATACGCGAATCCCTGCGGAACCAGGTCAACTGCCTCTTGGCATAGTTGCGGGTTCTTCGCTGCAGCAGCTCAACTGTCTGCACAAGTGTGCTCTGTCCTGCAAGCAGGGGAAGCAGTTCCTTATAGCCCAGCCCTTGCATGCTCTGGCTTTCCGGCGATACGCCCTCTGACAGCAGTGTGCGCACTTCCTCCACCAGACCGGAAGAGAACATTTGCTCTACCCTTTCGTTTATCCGTTGGTACAGCAACTCCCGGGGCCAATCGGGCGCATACAGTTGAAAGCTCCAGGGCGCCCGCTCAGCGGTATCCTGCTGCCTGGAGATAGACTGGCCAGTCAGCTCATACACCTCCAGTGCTCGGATGACCCGTCGGGTATCATTGGGATGCAGCCGGCCCGCAGAGAGCGGGTCGACGCGCCGCAGATGCTGGTGCAGGGCCTCCCTGCCATGCTGCTGCAGCAATGCCTCAAACCGGCTGCGGATTTCCTCGCTTCTGGGCGCGTTTCCCAGGTTCAGCCGGTTGCTGAGGGCCCAGAGATACAGCCCGGTCCCCCCCACAAGCAGCGGCATCGCCTTCCTGTGCAGAATGCCTTCAATGGCAAGGGCAGCCTCTTGCTGATATTCCGCCACGCTATAGCCTGTATCAGGGGAAACAAGGTCAAGCATGTGGTGGGGTACCAGGGCCTGTTCCCGCCGGGTAGGTTTTGCGGTACCAATGTCCATCCCGCGATAGATCTGCATGGAATCCATGCAGATGATTTCCACCGGCATCGCCCTGGCAAGAGCCATGGAGAACAAGGTTTTTCCGCTGGCCGTCGGTCCGACAATGCCAAGCACCAAGGGCTTTTGCTTATTCATCCCGGGATGCGCTGGAATCTCTTCTCCAGCTCGTTGCGGGTCAACTGCAGCATTAGCGGCCTGCCGTGGGGGCAGGTGGGCGTTACATTCCCCTCCAGCACACCGCGCACCAATGCAATCAACGACGCTTCGTTCAGTCGCTCGCCGCCCTTCACCGCATGCTTGCAGGCTGATTGGATGATGCGCTCCACCCGCTGGTCATCGCTGAGCACACCGGTCGTGGCCAACTGATCCAAAGCCTCCTGAAAGCAGTGCTCCGCCTGGGGCTGTCCCAGCATCATGGGTACTGTGTAGAGTTTGACCGTCTGCTCGCCAAACTCCTCGGCGTCAAACCCCGCTGCAGACAGCAGCGCCCGGTGCTCCATAAATGTGCCATACTCCCGGTAGGTCAACTGCACCGCCTGGGGAATCAGTAAGGTTTGGGCAATGCCGCCTTCCTGGTATGCGACCATCAGTCGGTCAAAGATGATGCGCTCATGCATGGCATGCTGATCACACAGGCAAAGCACATCCCCGGATTCGTAAATGATATAGGTGTTAAAGGCGGAACCCAGCAGTTGAACCGGTCGAAGCGCCAGCTCGGGCAGATGCTCCGCCGCGCTGATCTGCTGCAGCTCCGCTGCGCCCTCTGCCACCTCTGTTGGCATCACAGTATCTGTCTGCACCATCCCTTCCTCCCGGGAAGGGGAGCACATGACCATCCGATCGGGCCCCACAGGGGGCTGCAGATTATCTGATTTGGCAGGATCGGTCAATCGAGCCACCGCTTCCTGCCTGAACACCTGAGCCGGCGCCCCCGGCGGCGTGGGGGGCGGTGCGAACAGGGGCGGTGACTCTTCCTGCGCAGCACCGGCACCCAGAGCGTCAGCCACCAGATTGCTCACTGCGTCTGCTATCCCGCGTTCATCGGCAAAGCGCACTTCCCATTTGTTGGGATGTACATTGACATCCACCGCCTCAAAGGGAACCGACAAATAGAGGACACACATGGGAAAGCGGCCCACCATCACGCGCTGTTTGCACCCGTCTTCCACCGCCTGGCTGAGCAGCCCGCTGCGCATGGCACGGCCATTCAGGAAAAAATGCTGGTGGGCACGGTTACCTCGGGCGGCCTCGCCCACCCCAACGTATCCGGATAGCAGAATGCCCTGTTCCCCGCCCTCTACCCGATGCAACTGCCGCAATACGCCAATGCCATAGATGCTCATGAGGGCGCTGTCCTGCTTGCCGTCGCCGGGGCTGAAGTAAACAGCCTTGCCGTCCATGAGCAGGCGAAAGGATACTTCGGGGTGGCTCAGGATCATGCGGCTCATAAGCTCTGCCACCTGCGCTCCTTCCGCAGCAGGCTTCTTCATAAACTTGCGGCGAACCGGCGCGTTGAAAAACAGATCCCGCACCGTGATCGCAGTTCCTTCTGAACAGGCGGCCGGGCGGATATCCGTGATAACCCCGCATTCATTGACAATTTGCATGCCGCTTTGCTCGCCTGCAGGGCGGGTCACCAGGGTGACCTTTGACACCGCCGCGATGGAGGCCAGTGCCTCGCCGCGAAAGCCCAGGGTGCCGATATGGGCCAGGTCCTCCTGGGTGCGCAGCTTGCTGGTGGCGTGGCGCTCAAAGGCCATGCGCAGCTCGCTGTGGGCGATGCCGGAGCCATTATCAACCACACGGATGCTGCTGAGCCCTCCGTCCCTGATGTCCACAGTGATGGCAGTTGCGCCGGCGTCCATGCTGTTCTCCACCAGTTCTTTAATGGCGGCAGCAGGACGCTCCACCACCTCGCCTGCGGCAATCTGGCCCACCACATCAGGGGACAGTTTCAAAATCTTTGCATTGCTCATATCGTCCTCACAGCTTGCGCGCCTTCTCACGCAACAGGAACAGCGCATTCAACGCATCAATGGGGCTCATGGACAGCACGTCCAGGTTGGCAAGCTCCTCTACCAGCTCAGCGCGCCCGGTTTCAAAAAGCTGCATCTGTTCCTTGCGCTTGGAGCGCCCCTTCTCCAGAATACCCTTACCGATAGCGGTCTGGTTGAAGTTGTTGGCTTCCAGCCTTGCCTGAATTTCCATGGCGCGGCTGACCACCGGCTTGGGCACTCCTGCCAGGTGCGCCACATAGCTGCCGAAGCTTTTGTCAGCGCCGCCCCGCACAATTTTGCGCAGGAAGATCACCTCTTCCCCCATCTCCTGCACAGCGACACAGCAGTTGACCACGCCCTCCAAGGTGCCCTCCAGTTCAGACAGCTCGTGGTAGTGGGTAGCAAACAGGGTAATGGCTCCGCACCGGCTCTTGTCTGTCAGGTATTCTACCGCCGCCCAGGCAATGGACAGGCCGTCGAAGGTACCGGTTCCCCGCCCAATCTCATCAAGGATAACGAGGGATCTGGGGGTAGCGTTGCGCAGAATGTAG
The DNA here is from genome assembly GCA_012513735.1 of Clostridiales bacterium. Taxonomy (GTDB): domain Bacteria; phylum Bacillota; class Clostridia; order Christensenellales; family Aristaeellaceae; genus UBA1038. Next base: position 7,022 of record JAAZBR010000050.1, read on the forward strand.
GCTAACTCGGTCATCTCTACCATGAAGGTACTCTGTCCGCTGGCCAGATCATCCGAAGCGCCGATGCGGGTATAGATGTTATCGGAAAGTGGTATGTCGGCCGATGCAGCAGGCACAAAGCTGCCAATATGGGCCATCAGCACAATCAGCGCGGTCTGGCGCATATAGGTGGATTTGCCAGCCATGTTGGGCCCGGTCAGAATCAGCATGCGCTTCTGATCGTTATCCATGTCCGTGTCGTTGGGCACAAAGCTCTGTTCGGCAAGAGTTCGCTCCACAATAGGGTGCCGTCCATCCTTGATCAGCAGCCTGCCTTCTTCGTTAAGCGTGGGACTCACATACCCGTTTTCCCGGGCCACCCGCGCCAGGGAAAGCAAAGCGTCGACGGTTTTGAATCCCTGGGCGGTGCTTTGTAGCGCAGGCAGGTTTTGCTGCAGCGTGTCGCGCACTTGGTCGAACAGCTCGGCTTCCAGCCGCAGCGCTTCGCCCTGGGCACCCACGATGCGTTGTTCCAGCTCCTTCAGCTCTTCGGTGGTAAAGCGCTCCACATTTGCCAGGATCTGCTTGCGCGTGTAATGGTCGGGAACCAGGGCGTAGTTGGACTTGGTGACTTCAATATAGTATCCAAACACCCGGTTGAACTGCACCTTCAAGTTCTTGATGCCTGTCTTCTCCCGCTCCCTGGCTTCCAGATCCATCAGCCATTGCTTGCCCTGGGTGGCCGCTGCACGATAATCGTCAAGCCGCTTGTTGAACCCGGGCCGGATGACCCCACCATCCGAAAGGGCGAGGGGCGGCTCGGGATCAATGGCTTCCTCCAGCAGCCGTACAAGCTCAAATAGAGGATTCAGCAGACGTGCCGCAGCCTGTAGTCCACCTGCATCCACCATTTCCAGCAGGTTCAGCACGTCGGGTACCTGATGCAACGAGCGCAGCAGGGATAGACAGTCCCGTGCGTGCAGGCTACGGTAGGCGATCCGGGAGAGCAGGCGCTCCATGTCATACACCTGCTGCAGCCGTTCCAGCAGAGCCTCACACAGCACGGGCTGTTCGTACAGTGCCTGAACGGCCTGCAGACGCTCTTCAATCAACTCCCGCTCCAGCAAGGGTTGCTCCACCCAGCTACGCAGCAGCCGGCCCCCCATGGCGGTGGCGGTTTTGTCCAGCAGCCACAGCAGTGAACCATAGGCGGTTTGCGCCCGCAGGCTTTGCGTCAGCTCCAGGTTGCGGCGGGTGGCCGCATCCAGCGGCATGCTTTGGTTGGCCGCCAGCACCCTGAGGGTGATGATATGCCCCAGGTCCATCTTCTGGGTATCCTGCAGAAAATGCAGCAGCGCCCCCGCAGCGGATGCCGACGCCTGCATGCTGCGATCCAGCCCCAGCGCTTCCAGGCTTGCCACACGGAAATGCTGCTGCAGTTGCTGCCGCGCATTGCCAAGGGCAAACGCGCGGGCGGGATAGGACTGCACAAAGGCGTCGGTCATGCTGTGCAGCTTATCTGCGGCATTGGTGATGATTTCCCTGGGGCCATAGCTAGCCAGGGCGGTGCGCAGCTCACGCTGGGCGTCCATGGGGCCCCGGACAAAGAACTCCCCTGTTGTCACATCGCACAGCGCAAGGGCAGCCCTTGTGCCTGTGATGTACACGGCACACAGGAAGTTGTTTGCCCGCTCATTCAACGTGCTGTAGTCTGAAACCGTGCCCGGTGTAACGATGCGGATAACCTGGCGCTTCACCAGCCCCTTGGCCAGGGCGGGGTCCTCCACCTGCTCACAAATAGCCACCCTGTAACCACGCGCAATCAGGCGGGCAATGTAGCTATCTGCGGCATGGTAAGGAACCCCGCACATGGGGGCACGCTCCTCCAGGCCGCACTCGCGCCCGGTCAGTGTCAGCTCCAGCTCCCGGCTGGCAGTCAAGGCATCATCAAAAAACATCTCGTAGAAGTCACCCAGGCGATAAAAGAGGATCGCATCCGGGTGCTCCTGTTTGATTTCCATATACTGCTGCATCATGGGGGTTAGCTGCGCCATGGTATGATCTCCAAATTACTCGACGCCGCACCCATGGCATGCCTGACAGCCGCCACTGGGGCAGCCGCCCCCTGCCTCTTGAGGGGATAATATGGCCTGAAGCTGGGCATTCACACCGTTCATAAGCTGGGCAAACGCTGCACGCGCATGGTTCAGGCTCTGCATGCTGCCTACGGCCTGCAGTTCCTGTTGCAGACGGTCCACTTCGCTGCTCAGTTCACCGATCTTCGTGTGATCAGGCGCCTCCTCGGAGAGAAGATCCTGCAGTTGCTGCCGTGTCTGCGTGTAGGCATGGTATTGTGCCTGCATGGCCTTGTCGTCCAGTGCAACGGTCTCAGCCCGCTGCATTGCCAGGTATTCTTTACTCTGGGCAATCAGTTCCCCCAGTTGCCGGGCTGCCTGCATAATCTGTTCATTCATGGCTAATGTCCTCTCTGTATTCGCCGCGCAGCGTGTTGCTGCCGGTCCCTGTGATGTATACGGGGACAATTTGACCAACATGGTCGGAACGTCCCCCCGTGTAGTTTACCGATATGTTGCGACCGCATTTTCCGGTCATCTGGCTCTTGCGGCGGGTCGACTGTCCCTCCGTCAGTATACCCATCTGCCGTCCCACAAGGTTTTGAAGAACCTGCGCTGTCATCTTTTCCTGCAGCGCGATCAGCCGCTCGATTCGCTCCGTGGCCACCTCGGCCGGCAGAGCGCCCGGCAGCGAAGCTGCCTTGGTGCCAGTGCGCGGGCTGTAGATGAAGGTGAAGGCACTGTCATAGCGTACCTGTTCTACCAGGGCCATGGTTTGCGCAAAATCCTCCTCCGTTTCACCGGGAAAAGCGACAATCAGGTCTGTTGTCAGGCCAATCTCAGGCACCGCATTGCGCAGCTTCCGCACCTTCTCCAGGTATTCTCGCACTGTATACCGCCGGTTCATGGCCGTTAGGATGCGGTCACTCCCCGCCTGGACCGGCAGGTGCAGATGGGGTGCCAGCGCCCGGTTTCGGGCCATCTCCTCAATCAGTTCATCCGACAGATCCTTGGGATGGGAAGTCATGAAGCGCAACCGCCGGATGCCTGTATCTTCAAGACGGCGCAGCAGCTGCGCAAAGCTGATTTCGTGCAGATCATGGCCGTAGGAGTTGACGTTCTGCCCCAACAGGGTGATTTCCTGCACACCGTCGGCCACCAGCGCCTCCGCTTCGCGCAGAATGTCCGCGGCACGCCGGGAGCGCTCCCGCCCCCTGACATAGGGAACAATGCAATAGGAGCAATAGTTGTCACAGCCAAACATGATGCTCACATAGGCTTTGAAGGGACTATCGCGATGCACGGGCAACCCTTCCGCAATGGTTGACTCCTCCTTGCTGACGTCGATGACCCGGCGCCCCTCCTCGATGGTCAGATACAGATACTCCGGCAGCCGATACAGATTGCCCGTACCAAACGCAATATCCACAAAGGGGTACTGCCTGAGCACCTTTTCTGCCATCCCCTGTTGCTGCATCATACAGCCGCAGACGCCAATCAGCATGTGGGGGCGATCCCGCTTGATTTCCTTCAGCCAGGTGATGTTGCCAAGCGCCCTGCGCTCCGCATTGTCCCGGATACAGCAGGTATTAAACAGCACCAGATCTGCCTGCTCCCGCGTTGGCGCCTGTTCAAGCCCCATACCCCGCAGGGTACCGGCCAGGGTTTCGGAATCGTGCGCATTCATCTGACATCCATAGGTGACAATGTAGTAGCTCTGCGGACGCTTGCCATGACCTTGCACCAGCTTTGAAAACTGCGCCTGTTCGGTCAGCTGTTCTGGTGTAATCTGCTGGACATGTTCACGCATGATCGTTTTCCTCCCCGGATAAAAACCCCTTGCCCCCGCAGCGCGGGCAGGTTTGCAGCCGCTCCGCCTCAGCATGATCCCCGCTGCGCTTGCGCGTCAGCTCCATCAAGCCCAGGCTGGTAAAGCCGTGGATGCTGCACTTCACCGGATCCTGCCGCAGCATGTCCTGCATGGCCTCTTGCACCTGCTGGCGATCTGCACCGGATTCCATGTCGATAAAATCGATCAATATGATGCCGCCCATCCGCCGCAGCCTGAGTAGCCGGGCAATCTCCCGGGCAGCCTCCAGGTTGGTGTGAAGCAGCTCCTTCTCCCGGTCCCTGCCGCCGCTGCGATGGGCAGTGTTGACATCGATCACGGTCATGGCCTCGCACGGATCGATCACCAGCGTCGCTCCGCTTTTCAGCAGCACCTTGCGCCGCAGCGCCTTTTGATAGCGGCGGTGCACCTGATGCAGCTGCATCGGGCTGGCTGCTATTGTGACCGGTACGCCGGGTATCTCCTCCTGAAGGGGCACGTTGGTGATGATACGTTCAGGCAGGGTCCGCTCCTCGCGCAGCACCTGAGCCAGCCGGTCCTCAGCCCCCTCAAGCAACGCGGGGGCAGAACGCATCTTAGCCTTCTTCTCTATGGATTGCCATCGCTCAAGCAGTAACTGCACCTCAGCCTCAACGTCCTCCGCTGAAGCATTCAGGCAGCGCTCACGCATGACAATCCCCATGCCCTCAGGGCAGACTTGTTGGGCAATATCCAGCAGCGTCTGCTTGGACGATTCCGAAACCCTTTTGGATACCCGGCACCCGGTTCCCACAGGGAGCAGCAGCACATAGGCGCCGGTAAGCGCGATATCCGCTGTCAGGAAGGCCGATTTGCCGCCAAGGGGCGGTTTGCGAACCTGCACTACAACGGTGTCCCCCTGACGGACCTGGGCACTCCGCTTCAACTCCCCAATGGGCAGAAAACCCTCAGCGTGAGGCGCGATGCGCACAAACGCTGCCTGCAGCGACTTCATGATGCGCCCCACCCGGCCCAGGTAGATTTGTTCCGGCTGAATGGTACCGGCGGGCTCAGGGGGCCAGTAAGCGACCAGCTCGCCTGCTTCCAGCAGGGCTATTTCGCGCATGTTGTCGCGCTCTTCGATCAGCAGCAGACTCATGCCTGTTCCAGGGGCGCAAAGGTCTGTGTCAGCAGCGCTGTGCGCACAACGGCGCAGGCAGGCGCCTCCTCCAGGCCGGCAATCTCGCAAAGCGCAGCGATCAGCTGCGCCGGCTTGCAGGTGCCCGATGGATGCAGGGCGAGGGTCGCATAAAGCGCATTGTCCCGTACCACCATATTGTAGATCAGGGGACGGATATCCACATGGCTAATGCCCCTTTTTCCCTTACGGGTGGAGAGGTACTGCTCCCTTTCCGCCAGCACGGGGACGGCCGCCAGAAGCACATCCGCTTGTTCAAGGGGTGTGATTTGAAACTGTGCAGCCGCTAACACGGCCATGGGCGCCGTTTGGCTGTCCTCCACCAGGCGGGCAATCTGGCAGCGGATCAGGGGCGGCAGGGCCGCGTTGAGTTGCTCCACAAAGGCTGCCGGCGCAATGGCTTCACTCAGGGGCACCTCCATCACCTCCCGCAGGCCTTCGGTGCCCACCGGCAGAGGCGCCGCAAAGCTAAGGAGTATATGAGGATTGAATCCCTGGCTGTACCGCACCGGCAGACCGGCCCTGCGCAGGGCACGCTGCATAAAGCGCATCAGATCCAGGTGGCCAATGTACTTCAAACGGTCCCTGACCGAAAATACAACCCACATCTTCATGAAACGCACGCTCCTGCAAACCGGGTCAGACCGCAGCCTTCACAGCCGTGACGGCAATCGGGCGTTGTCTGCCCGGCGACAGCGCGCTGCCGCTCATGCCAGAGGTACTGCTTTGTCACGCCGGCATCTATGATGCTCCATGGCAGCACCTCATCGCCGGTCCGTTCCCGGGTGCTGTAGAAGGCGGGATCAAGGCCGCAGTCATGAAAGGCATTCATCCACTCCCCATACTTGAAGTGTTCGCGCCAGCCGTCCAGCCGGCACCCACGCTTCCACGCGGCTTCGATCACATCCCCCATGTGCCGGTCGCCCCGGGCCACGCATGCCTCAAGCTGGCTCAGCTCCGGCTCATGCCAGTTAAAGGTGACGCCTTTGATGCGCAGCGCGTCGCGCAGCAGCGCCTGCTTGCGGCGCACCTCATCCAGGTTGTCCTGCGCAGCCCATTGAAAGGGCGTGAAGGGTTTGGGCACAAAGGTGGACGTGCTGACCGTGACCTTAAGTCCCGGGGCACGCTTCTCCTTGGGGATGCTGTAATAACAATCCACAATACGCCGGGCCGTCTGCGCAATACCCAGCAGGTCCTCATCCGTTTCAGTCGGCAGGCCGATCATGAAGTACAGCTTCACGTTGTTCCATCCGCTTTCAAAAGCGTCTGTCACCGACCGCAGAATGTCCTCCTCCGTGACACCCTTGTTGATCACATCCCGCAAGCGCTGGGTGCCCGCCTCCGGCGCCAGGGTGAGGCCGGACTTGCGGACTTCGCGCGTTTCTTCAAGGGACTGCTTGACCAGGCTGTCCACCCGCATGGAGGGAAGGGAGACTGAAACCCTTTGGGCCGCGTATCTGTCCATCAGTTTTCGGACCAGTTCGGCCAGCTGCCCGTAATCACCGCTGGAAAGAGAGGACAGAGACATCTCCTCATACCCTGTAGCTTTGACCAGCTTTTCGGCAATGGCAAGCAGGGTATCCACGCTTCGTTCGCGCACAGGCCTGTACAGCATGCCCGCCTGGCA
>JAAZBR010000051.1 GCA_012513735.1 Clostridiales bacterium
CCGCTTAAGCGGCGGCCTGAGAACAAGATGCGGTTGCCAGAAAATTCAGAGCGTCTTTAGACGCAGCAAGAGAATGGCCTTGAAGGCCTTGTGCATACCACCGGCTCTGCCGGTGGTTTTGATTTGCAGGCCGCCTTTCATCGGGCGTGTCTTTGCTTGACAGGCCTTGCTGTGCCTTCTATAATCGGAACTACGCATAGAGGCGCATTTGGGTGCGCAATGATATCATAGAGCAAGCGGAGGAGGATTTTATATGAAGCTGAAGAGGCAATATCAGTTTTGGTTCTGCATCGGTTCGCAGGATCTGTATGGGGAAGAGGTGCTGCGCAACGTGGCGGAGCATGGACGCATCATGGTGGATAAGCTGAACGCTGCCGGCGTGCTGCCCTATCCTTTGGTGCTGAAGCCCACTTTGATTGAGGCTGCCGGCATCCGCCGTACCTTCAACGAGGCCAACGAGGATGACAACTGCGCGGGCGTCATCACCTGGATGCACACCTTCTCGCCTGCCAAAAGCTGGATTCAGGGACTGAAAGAGTATCGCAAACCCCTGTGCCATTTCCTGACCCAGTTCAATGAAGAAATCCCCTACGATGACATCGACATGGATTTCATGAACGAGAATCAGTCGGCCCACGGTGACCGGGAATACGGCCACATGGTGACCCGCATGGGGATCGAGCGCAAAGTGATCGCCGGACATTGGAGCGATCCCCAGGCCCAGCAGCGGCTGGCTGCCTGGATGCGCACCGCTATCGGTATTGTGGAAAGCGCCCGGGTGCGGGTACTGCGCATGGCGGACAACATGCGCAATGTGGCCGTTACCGAGGGTGACAAGGTGGAGGCCCAGCAGGTCTTAGGTTGGCAGTTGGACGCTTATCCTTCCAGCGAGATCGCCCAGGCCGTTGCCGCTGTCAGCGACAGCGATGTCAACGCCCTGGTGGATGAGTATTATGCAACCTATGACATCATCCTGGATGGCCGCGATCCTCAGGAGTTCCGCCGGCATGTGGCCGTTCAGGCAAAGATCGAAATCGGCATGGAGCGGTTCCTCCTTGAGAAGGACTATCATGCCGTGGTCACCCATTTTGGCGACCTGGAGGGTCTGCAGCAGCTTCCCGGCCTGGCTATTCAGCGGCTGGAGCAGAAGGGATATGGCTTCGGTCCGGAGGGAGACTGGAAGACGGCCGCCATGGTGCGGGTGATGAAGCTGATGACAGCCGGCATGAAGGATCCCAAGGGCACCTCCATGCTGGAGGACTATACCTACAACATGGTGCCGGGCAAGGAAGGCATCCTGCAGGCCCATATGCTGGAGATCTGCCCCTCTTTGGCGGACAGCAAGCCTGCCATCCGTTGCCTGCCGCTGCTGATGGGCAACAGGGAGGATCCGGCGCGTCTGGTGTTCACCTCCCGCACGGGACCGGGCATCGCCACTTCGCTGATTGACTTGGGCAGCCGCTTCCGACTGATTATCCATGAGGTGGACTGCAAGCGCAATGAAAAGCCCATGCCCAAGCTACCCGTAGCCACTGCCTTCTGGACGCCCCGGCCCGACTTCAAAACCGGCCTGGAAGCCTGGGTGATCGCCGGCGGCGCCCACCATTCCGCCTTTACCTTCGACCTGAGCGCCGAACAGATGGCCGACTGGGCTGCCCATATGGGGGTAGAGGCCGTTGTGCTGGGCAATGATACCACCATCCGAGGATTAAAGCAGGAGCTGCAATTGGGCAGCCTGATCTACCGCTGAGCATAGACGAGGAGGAACAGCATGAGCACCCATAACCAGGAAGCCCGCGTCTGTATCCAAAGCGGGCAGGCAGCCCTTGGTATTGAGCTGGGCTCCACCCGCATCAAGGCGGTGCTGATCGGCGCCGATTACGCGCCCCTCGCTACCGGCGCCCATGATTGGGAGAACCAGTTTGAAGACGGGGTGTGGACTTATTCACTGGAGGCAGTGCATCAGGGCCTCCAGGCCGCCTATGCCCACCTGAAACAGGAGGTACAGCGCCTTTACGGGCTGCCGCTTACTAAGCTAAGCGCCATCGGTGTCAGCGCCATGATGCACGGCTATCTGCCCTTTGACGGGCAGGGTAAGTTACTGGCGCCCTTCCGCACCTGGCGCAACACCATCACCGGCGAAGCGGCCGACAAGCTGACCGCCCTGTTCTCCTTCAATATTCCCCAGCGCTGGAGCATCGCCCACCTGTACCAGGCCATTTTAAACGGCGAACCCCATGTGCCCGATATCCGCTTCCTGACCACGCTGTCGGGCTATGTGCATTGGCAGTTGACCGGGCAGAAGGTGCTGGGTATTGGCGATGCCGTGGGCATGATGCCCATTGATGACAACACAAAGCAATATGATGCCGCCATGGTGGACAAGTTCCAGCATTTGGTGGCCGACAAGGGCTATCCATGGAAGCTGTCGGAGATTCTGCCCCAGGTGCTGCTGGCCGGCCAGGACGCCGGCCGCCTGACCCAGGAAGGCGTCCGGATGCTGGATCCCACAGGCGAGCTGGAAAGCGGTATCCCCCTCTGCCCGCCCGAGGGCGATGCAGGTACGGGCATGACAGCCACCAACAGCGTGGCTGAGCGCACCGGCAACGTGTCTGCGGGCACCTCCATTTTCCTGATGGCGGTGCTGGAGCGGGCGCTGTCCAGGGTGCACACGGAGCTGGATATGGTAACCACACCCAGCGGGCGTCCGGTGGCCATGGTGCATTGCAACAACTGCACCACCGATCTGAACAAGTGGGTGGAGCTGTTTGCACAGTTTACCCAGGCAGCCGGGCTCAACCTGGATAAGGGGCGCATCTACGAAGCCTTCTTTACCCAAGCGCTGCAGGGGGATGCCGATGCCGGCAATCTACTGAGCTATGGCTACTACTCGGGCGAACACATTACCGGCTTTGCCGAGGGGCGGCCACTGCTGACATGGTCAGCGGAAAGCAATCTCAGCTTTGCTAACCTGGCCCGGGCCATTCTGTTTGCCTCCCTGGGAACGCTGCGCATTGGCGTGGATATCCTGGAGGAGGAGAACGTGCACCTGGACCGCCTGCTGGGCCATGGCGGTCTGTACCGCACCGGGGATACCGGCCAGCGCTTTACGGCAGCAGCACTCCACGCGCCTGTCTCCGTCATGACCACAGCCAGCGAGGGGGGCGCCTGGGGGGCGGCCCTGCTAGCTGCCTACTTGAAAGAAGCCGGGCACATGCCTCTGGAGCAGTTCCTGGAAGAAAAGGTGTTCGCCGGCATGGACAGTATTACCCTGCAGCCTGACCTCCGGGATGTGCAGGGCTTTGCCCGGTTTATGGACCGTTTCCGTCGTGGCCTGGCCATTGAGCGCGCCGCGGTGGAGCATAGCTGAGCATAGCTAAAGGAGCACAGGATGTTGAAAAAACTGAAACAGGCTGTCTTTGAGGCCAACATGGAGTTGCCCCGCCGCAAGCTGATTACCTACACCTGGGGCAATGTCAGTGCCCGGGACCCCGGGACGGGTTACATTGTTATCAAGCCCAGCGGTGTGGACTATGACGGCATGAAGGCGGAGGATATGGTAGTATGCGACGCTGAGGGCAAGGTGATCGAGGGAAGCTACCGGCCCAGCAGCGACACCCCCACCCATGTGGAGCTGTACCGGCGCTACCCGCAGATCGGGGGCATTGTGCATACCCACTCGCCGGAGGCTACCGCCTGGGCCCAGGCGTGCCGGGAAATTCCGCTGTACGGCACCACCCACGCGGACTATTTTTTCGGCCCGGTGCCATGTGCCCGGGGGCTGACCGATGAGGAGATCAATGGTGCGTATGAGAAGAACACGGGCCTTGTGATCATCGAAACCATCGAACAGCGCGGCATGGATCCCATGCATGTGCCCGGCATCCTGTGTGCCAACCACGGCGTGTTTACCTGGGGGAAGGATGCGGCGGAGGCCGTGCACAACGCCGTTGTGCTGGAGGAGCTGGCCCGCATGGCGGCGCGCACTGAGCAGCTTCGCCCCATGGCCCCACCCGCTCCCGACTCGCTGCGCGACCGGCACTTCTATCGCAAGCATGGCGCCAATGCCTATTATGGACAGGGGAAGGATACCCCCCGGCAGGAGGGATAATGAAGGCACACCAGGCGGATTTTTCCCAGATGCTGAAGCTGCTGAGGCGTGAGCCAACCGAGCGCCCGGTGCTGTTTGAGCTGTACCTGAACATGCCCCTGTATTAGCAGGTCAACGGGTGCAAGTTGCCCTCCGATGACCTGGTGACGGCCACCCGGTTCAAAATCAAGGCCTTCCAGCGCATGGGCTATGACTATGCAACGGTGCACGGCTCCAAATTCTCCTTTACGCCGGAGGCCCACCGCAAGCAAACCCAGTCCCTCAACGAAAACGCCGGCATTGTGGATGAAGAAAGCTTTGAGCAGTTCAAGTGGCCCGAGCCGGACGACTTTGACAGCTCCTTCCTGAAGACGGTTGAGCCGGATCTGCCTGATGGGATGAAGCTGATGGTTATGGGGCCGGGTGGTGTACTGGAGTGTGCGATTGCCCTTGCCGGCTACGATAACCTGTGTCTGATGCTCTACGATGATCCGGAGTTAGTGGGCCGCCTGTTTGACGAGGTGGGCAAGCGCCTGGTGCGCTACTACGAGCTGGTGCTGCAGTATGACAGCGTGGGGCTGATTTCCTCCAACGATGACTGGGGCTTCAACACCCAGACCCTGCTGTCTCCCGATCTGCTGCGCCGCTATGTGATTCCCTGGCACCGCAGGATCGTCAAGCTGTGCCACGAGGCGGGGCGGCCGGTGCTGTTGCACTCCTGCGGCAACCTGGAGGCCGTTATGGATGACATTATCGATGTGGGCTTTGACGCCAAGCACAGTTTCGAAGATAAAATACAGCCCATTGAGGAGGCCTATGAGGTTTATGGCAGCCGCATCACCTTGTTGGGCGGCATTGACATGGACTTTATCTGCAGGCGCAGCGAGCAGGAGGTCTATGATCGCACACTGGCCATGCTGCGCCAGGTGGGCGACCGCGGCGGCTGGGCCGTGGGTACAGGCAACAGCGTGCCCGAATACCTGCCGCCCCGGAACCTGTTTGCCATGCACCGGGCAGCCAGCGACTTCGCCAAAGGATAGAAAAGGCAGATCCGCAGCCGTATGGGGTCGGCTATCCGGACAGTAACCAACCAATAGAATACCACCTGTGCCAGACTGAATCGGCGCGGGTGGTTTAATGTTGTGCTATTGATCTGAACCTGGAACCTACTGACCGACGTTAACAAAACGGCCTGTTTTACCGGATTCATACGCTGCTTCCACCACTGCCTGTGCCAGAAGCGCCTCCCCGGCCGGCACCTCCAGCGGGCGGTCTTCCAGCACCGACAGGCAGAAGCTGTCGATTTGCCGCGTGTACAGGTTACCATAGGCGCCTGCTATTTGCTGCGCCTGGGCGCGCTGCCCGTCCTGGGCGCTGTCATACCCGCCTGTCTGCTGCAGGCTGATCTGTTTCAGGCTGCCCGCATCCACCTGGCCCAGCACCCCTTCGCCCAGCAGGCATCCCTTGTCACCAAAGAAGTCCAGCCGCCAGTCGGCCGCCTCATCGGGAATGTTGAAATGGTTCTGCAGGCTGCACAGCGCGCCGTTTTGCAGCTTCAGCACCAGGCAGGAGGCATCCTCCACCTCATAGGGGAAGGTTTGCCTCTCCTGCATGGCGGCCACCTGCACTATAGGGCTGCCCGTAATAAAGTGAATCAGATCGATCACATGGACGCCCATGTCCAACAGCGCACCGCCGCCGCCTGTCGATAGGCTCTGCCGCCAGGCGCCTTCAATGGGCGGGTACCAGCAGGAGAATCGAGCGTAGGCCGACACAATGCTGCCGATTTCACCGGCCTGCACCCGCTCCCGCATCTGGCGGATGTGGGTGGCAAAGCGCATCATCAGCCCCGTTGCCAGGGGCAGGCCCTTGGTGGCGAATGCATCTACAATACGCTGTCCCTCCTTGCAGGTGAGGGCCAGGGGTTTTTCCAGCAGCAGCGGCTTACCTGCTTCGCACACCGCCAAGGCTTGTTCCACATGGTTGACCACCGGGGAGGCTATATACACCGCATCCACTGCGCTGTCAGCAAGAAGCGCTTTTACGCTGTCATAGGCTTTGACGCTGTACTTGCTGCCCACCCGCTGTGCCGCGGGCATGGTGGCATCCATCACCGCGGCCAGCTCCCCGTGCCGGGAAGCCAATATGCCGGGGATGGTGCGGCGGTCTGCGATGCCGCCGGCGCCAATCACGCCAAAGCGGAGCTTTTTTGTGTTCATGGTTTTCCCTCCGTGCCGATGTTTAGAATCTGGTCCAAGGACAGCCTGGCGTTGATGATGGATTGATAGGAAAACTGCTTGTAATTGGGCAGGAACTCCACCGTCACCCA
>JAAZBR010000052.1 GCA_012513735.1 Clostridiales bacterium
ACGATCAATACCGAGTGATCTTCTCTGACTGTACCTTTAGTGGTGGAGGTGAGGGGAATCGAACCCCTGTCCGAAGATTCAAGCATATGGTTTTCTCCGAGCGGAGCCTCTCATTTTAATTTCCCTTGCCGGGCCGCCGGGAGGCAGGCTGCCTGGGTTGGTAGCTTCATTTTACCGGTGTCGCCTCAAAGCTTTGACGAACCTGTTCCTCACATCAATGACGCCGGATATCTCAAGCCGTGAGCGCTTGAGGCCGACGACGCGGCGTTAGGCCGCGAAAGCGAATTGCTGATTGTTGTCAGTTAATTTATTTCCCCGTTGTTGCGCGGTTCAGGGTCCGCGGCTCGCTTACCATACACCCGACGATCCCCGTCGAAACCAGTACACCCCCCTGTTGTGCCGCTTCAACACCGCAGGCAGGATGCATGGAACATGCAGCGCTCGGGCCGACAACAGACCCATTAAACGCGCTTTTATTATATCATGCGCGGGAATGGTCCGCAATATCCGGGGCTGGTTACAGCGGGTGATGGGATCTGTTGCAGCAAGCGATTGCGGCAGGGCTGGTTAGCCACATGGCAAGCACGTCCAAATTTGCCTTCCCCGGGCAATCCGCCTATAATGAAACAAATGAACGAACCGCGATGAGAAGGCGCAGGTTCGGACGTACAAAACAGCAGCAAATTGCGGCGATCGGACTGACGCATTGTCAAAGCGTCGCCAGCGCCGATCGACAATCAACTGATCCGGCGCACCAGACAGTTTGTCGGCGTACAAACCGGCTATCAAAGCACTGCTCGCCTATGTAATCATCAGGAGGTTTCCATGAGAAGGATGCTGATTTATGCGCTCTGTGCGCTGCTGATGTGCGCCCTTCCTGCCGCGGCATCGTCCACAATCCATCTGGATGCGCTGACTGTGGAGGAGTTGAGTGTTTTGCGGCGGGATGTCGACGCGCGCATCCGTCTGCTGCAGGTTTCGGACGCCCAGGGGTATTTGGGCGTAGGAGATGGGGAGGACCACGCCCGCCGGCCACAGGCGCACCTGGGGGAGAAGGTGAAACTGGAGGGGGAGATCCTGCGCGTGCAGCAGATATCCCAAAGCGAAGGCAGAGGCTTTTGCTATTATGTATCGCTCAACGGCTCTCCCGGCCGGGTGTTCCAGGTGGATTATGCGCTTCAGGCGGAGGAAGGGCTGCTGCTGGCCGGCGATGCGGTGACCATCTATGGCGTGTTTACCGGCCTGGCGCCCTTTGATGGAAGGGGGCTTTTGATGGATGGCGCTCCCATTGTGGAGGCTTCCGCCGTTGTCCCGCGTTTGGCAGAGCGGCCGTCCCTGGCGGCCGATCCCTACGCAGCCACCCGCAGCGATCCGGCGCCGCTGGGCGTATTGGCGCGCTACCCAGGCAGCTATCACACAGAATACGGGGCGCTTGAACTGGAAATGACCTCCGCCTTGCGGGGGATGGCGGCTCTCAGCTTTGCCCAGGATTTGACCAAGTACAACGTGACGCCGCTGCGCACCCAGGAGTATCTGCTGGTCTGGATACGGGTGAAGGCTGTGTCGGCGCCCGCAGGCCGTGCGCCCATCAGCGAAAATGATTTCCGTTTCGTCAGCCGGACAGGCAGCGAATACGCGCCCCACTATCTGCTTAACTCGCCATCCGCTCTGCGCACCCTTTATGAGGGCGGCGAGCAGGTGGCTATTCTAAGCTGCCTGGTGGACAAGGGAGACCGGCCGCTGATTGTGTACCAGCCGCAAAGCGACAGCCCCCTGTGGTTTGATCCGTGTACTCGCCATGTGCCAGACATGACGGGTCGCAGCTTTGCTACGCTGGAGCTGAATACCAGCGGCCCCGAGGTGGTGCAGATGAAGAGACTGCTGGCAGAAATGGGCTTTCTCAGCAAGCTGGAGACGGGGGATAAGTTCACCAGCTCGCTTAAAAGCGCCCTGGCCAAATATCAGAAAGCCATGGGCTTGCCTGCCAACGGTGTAGCAGATGAAGCAACCCAACGGCTGCTGCTCTCCGGGACCTATCCGCCGGACGGGAGCAGGGAACCATGAAGGGGGCTGCCCTGATGCGGTCATTGTGTTTGCCTGGTATCGTGACTGCCATGCTATGCCTGATGCTGGCCTTTGCCCTTATAGGGGCTGTTGCTGTTGAAACAGCGGGCCGTGTCCTGGGCCCTGGCGACCAGGGGGAGGCAGTGCGCAGCTTGCAGGGGCAATTGATACGTCGCGGCTTGCTGGCTCACGCACCGGATGGGCGGTATGGCGACCTCACCCGGCAGGCAGTAGCCAAATACCAGGCAATGAGGGGGGTGCCCGCAGACGGGCTGGCGGACGATCAGACGCTGCTGGCGCTCTACGCAGCCGACTTGATGGACCCGGGCGCCGCCGAACACGCTATTGTGCCGATTCAGGGCCGGTCATCGGAACCTGATGCCCAAGTGAATCCAGTAGGCGCGGGGTTACTTGCCGGCCTGCCTGCCTCCAGCGGGCCGGGGACAGTGGGGCCCCATGTGCTGCAGTTGCAGCGCATGCTGCGTGAATTGAGGTACCTGCAGGGGAAGGAAGAAGGCGCCTTTGACAGCGTTACCTTGCAGGCTGTAGCAGCTTTTCAGCAGGACCATGGCCTTGCAGCGGATGGCCGCGCGGACAGGCAGACGCTCATACTGTTGCAGAACGCTCTTGCCGCGTCCTTAGCCCATGGCCTGCCGCCTACACAGATGCCCCTTTGGTATGGCGGCGGCAGCGAGATCATTCCTCGGGGCGCTGTGTTCAGCGTGCAGGATGTGGCTACCGGTCGCACCTTCACCGCGCTCAGAATGGAGGGTTTCAGCCACCTCGACGCCGAGCCCCTGACGCCCTTTGACACCCAGGTTATCCACCAGCTTTACGGCGGCGAATGGAGCTGGAATCGGCGCGCCATTCTGCTGCGCTACGGGGATCAGGTGATCGCTGCCTCCATGAACGGCATGCCCCATGGCTTCAGCTCCAATGCTGCCAACGCCATGCCGGGGCATTTCTGCATCCACCTGTATGAGAGCCGGGGCCACGGCTCTCAGCGTATCAGTGACACCCACATTACCGCTGTGCTGGAGGCTGCCCGCGCCACCTGGCAGGAGGAGTAACCGGCACAGCTCCTTTGCCGCTGGCTGCGCCAGATCAGGCACCACACAAAAGCACCCGTTCCCTGTCCACTGGCAGGGCGCGGGTGGTTTTTGTGTTTCCTAATTATGGAGAAAAGGGTTTTAGCGGGGATACGCACCGGCACGCAGCCCGGCTTGTTTTCTTCCGGTCTACAGCACCAACTGATCCAGCCGGTATCCGTCGGGCATGGGCTCCTCCTCCAGGAAGGGGAAGCTGTCATCCTGCAGCAGAGGCAAAAAGGCGGCGAAAGGCAGGGTGGGGAACTCACACCCACAGCTGCTGGCCCCAAACCAGCCACCCTCCTTGGCCTGGCGGTTCAGGTCCCGGGCGAACTTGGTGCGGTTGCTGCAGTCGTGCACCACAAGGGGCCATTGTTCCTCCTGTGCCTGGCGCATCAGCCGGAGGGTCAACTGCCGGCTCCATACGGGGGAGATGTAACCCCGCCGGGACATGTACATGGGCTCCCCCAGATAATTGCCCAGGTTGTTGGGGTTCAAGTGCAGTTCCGCGCAGTTGATGAAGCCGATACCCGTATCCAGGATCTGCTGCTTTTTGTGCTGAAAGCCTTCATAGAAGGAGGGCGTCATGGGTGTCTCAATGCCTACAGCGGGGATGAAACGGGCGGCCAGGGCCATGTTGTCGATCACCCTGTCCGCACAGTCTGTCGCCCCCAGGTTGAAGCGCAGCTCATCCAGCCCCGCCTCCCCCAGCGCCCGCAGGTTTTGCTCAGTGGCCAAGGTACCGTTGGTGTACAGGTGCTGGTGTACTCCGGCTTCACGGAAACGGCGGATCACGGGGTAGTACTGCTCAATTTCCATAAAGGGCTCCAGGTACACATAGGAAATACCCGTGGGCTTACCCTGGATGGATAGCAGCAGGTCGATGTCCGCATCGTAGTACTTGCTGCCGCCAATCTCCCACATCCCGTCGCCTACAGGAGGCTGGTTCTCTATCTCGCCATAGTCGTAGCAGAATTCGCACCGCAGGTTGCAGGTGTTGGTTTTGCGGATGGCGCTCAGGCCTGTGCCCGTCAGACAGGAACGGCAGCCCTTGGGAAAATGTGCCCTGTCGCCCACAAAGTAGGTGCGGTTATCCAGCGTCTGCAGGCGGGGAATGGCCTGCATCAGTGTGGCGTTTTGATGCTCTACGGCGCGCTCAATCTGTGTCAGCACAGCGTAGGCAATCTCCATCTGCCGGGGCGATAATTCCTCCTCCTCGGGCAGAGAGGCGAAAAACGAAAACCAGATCAAGGCGTCCTTCTTGGGGATTCTCATAGCGCTCCTTGTAATCACGGGGAATCACTACAGATTTTCAGCAACACTGCTGTGCAGACATCATCGGCTTATGCAAAAGGCGCGGCATGTTGTACAAGGCCGTGCCCTGGATATCAGTCGTCCGCGCCGCGTCCGCCGCTGCGCAGGGCCCGCTCCATATCCCGCTTGGCATCCCGCTCGGCCATGTCATCCCGCTTGTCGTGCAGGCGCTTGCCCTGGCAGACGCCCAGCTCCAGCTTCATCAGACCGTCCTTTAAGTAGATCTGCAGCGGGATCAGCGTATATCCCTTCTGCTGTACCTGGGCCTTCAACTTGCGGATTTCGCTTTTATGCAGCAGCAGCTTCTTGGGGCGCAGGGGATCGGGGTTGAAGATGCTGCCCTGCTCGTAGGGGCTGATGTGCATGCCCAGCACCAGCACCTCATTGTCACGCACGGTGGCGTAGCTTTCCTTCAGGTTACCCTTGCCCTGCCTGAGGGATTTGACCTCCGTGCCCTGCAGGGCGATGCCGCACTCATAGGCTTCTTCCACGAAGTAGTCGTGGCGGGCACGGCGGTTGACGACCACGGGCTTGATGCCCTTTTGTTTGGCCATGGCTGACCACTCCTCTCCATGTAATCGCGCAGACAGGAAAACGGCAAGGCATGCTGCCCCGCCGCCTGGCTGCCCATTGCGCTATACAGAAGTATAGCATGCTCTGCACATAGGGTGCAAATGCTGCAGCCGGGTTCATTTTGCGTATAGAAAAGGCGCAGGAGAGTTTGTCCCGCCTGCGCCGCGGCAACTTAATCTATTTGCAGGATTACTTCTTTCTGTTGACTCCCTTGAAAACCGCCAGAAAGACCACAGAGCCCAGCAAGGCGACCAGAAAGGATCTCAGGTTGAAACCGTCCACACCGGTCTTCCCAAGCAGACTCATGATGAAGCCGCCTACCACCGAGCCGATGATACCGACAATGATGTTGGCGATGGCGCCCATGGATGCGTCGTGTCCGGTGATTTTGCTGGCAACCCAGCCAGCCAGTGCGCCCAGAATAATCCATGAAAGAATGCCCATTTTGGACCTCCTAAAGCTCATTGGAGCGTGTTTTATCGAGAAGATAATACCCTCTCCCGTGCAATGAATCAAGAATTGAGACAATGTGAAAAAGCAATTTTACAAGGATTTCAACATCACATGGATGGTTCCGGCACCATAAACTTGTTTGAATCGATTGTTGAACGGTTACATTATGATTAGTACAAGCAAGGGGGAGCATCCTCATGGATAACCAGGAAAATCGCAACAACCAGACAAATCAGACGAACCAGAATGAAAAGGGCCAGGATCATCCCCTGAAGAAGGCTGCCATGGCTACTATTGGGGCCATTTCCAGCGCGGTGGAAAAGGTAGCCGACGTGATCGGCGATGTGGCCACCAAGGAGAACCTGGACAAGTTCGCCAAGAAGGGCGAGGATACATACAATGTGATTAAGGAGAAGAGCGGAGAAGTCTTCACCCAGGTGAAGGATTTCAGCGTCAGCACCTACGAGAAGGTGAAGGATGCCATGGAAGACCCGGAAGTCAAGAAGTACACGACGGTTGAGGAGGCTCGCACCGCCATGAAGGCCGTGCTGGAGGATCTGCGCACTGCCGCCGCGGCGGGCAAGGTCGCCTTGGCCGCCGCAGCCGACCTGGGCGAGAAGCACTACCACGAGGCTGCTGACAGACTGAGCCAGCAGCTAAAGGATTACAAGGACCGTTTTGACAAGCTGCATCACCGCATCCGCGGACTGGAGAATGAAGCTGCCGCCAAGGAACGGCAGACCGTTCAGCAGGAAGAAGACACAGAAGAGGGCATGATGGGCGACGGGAACATCGTCTACGACTCCGACAAGGCGCCCAGGCCCGAGGGCGACAAGGATGAGCATGCACCGGCCGATGCCGCCAAGGCCTCTCCGACAGCGCCTGAGGATGATACTGATTCCAAACTTTAACGCATCGTCGCGCTGGCGCTTTTGCCCCAC
>JAAZBR010000053.1 GCA_012513735.1 Clostridiales bacterium
AGTGTTTTACCGGGGCAAACTGCAGACGCTGCATCTGCTAAACGCCACCTATCTGGAAAGAATGCTGCAAGGAGAAGCATAACAGCCCTTTGCAATATACAAAAACCCTCTGCCGGTGGGCGGAAGGTTTTGTACTGATTGCCTGTGGTTCAGCCAGCGATGGTCGCGGTCGGGGCTATAGCAAAATTGCAGCCCCATAGTGATCATGCGCTTTCATACCCCCGCGTTAAAGAATACTGTGAGTAATTCACGCATTGTTCACAAGCCATATACTATTGTTATTTTTTTCATTAATCATACATAAATCCGTCCCTGGAAGTTTCCGTGTCACGCTACAATTTTAGCAAATTCCCTGCAAAAATTCTGTACACCCCCTTGACAGTTGAGTATACGCTCAACTATACTGGTCTCGATAGTTGAGTAATTGTTCAACTGTCAAATCCCTGAAAGCCAAATCGTATATCAACCATATCACTCAAGCAATGGAGTCGTCCAACGACAGAAAGACAGAGTGCCATGACCAGAAGCTATCCCCTACACAACTTAGGCTGCGCAAGCTGTGCGGCCAAGATGGAGCGTCAGATTGCCCGGGTGCCGGGCGTGCAGCATTGTACCGTCAATTTCATGACCGGCAAGCTGGTGCTGGAGGTCAAGGAAGAACAGCTTACCCAGATCCTTAAAGAAGCCGATCGCATCGTACAGCGCATAGAGCCCCGGGTACGCCTGCAATGCTGAAGGGTTGGTCGCCGGCACTGAAGGCCCGCCTGTTGCGCATGACCCTAACGGCGCTGATGCTGCTTGCAGGCGTGGCGCTGTCCCTGCCCGCCTGGCTGAAGGCCATCCTGTCCGTGGGTGCCTGGGCCCTGGCGGGCTGGGACGTGCTATGGCATGCTCTCAAAAACCTGGGGCGCGGCCAGGTATTTGATGAATACCTGCTGATGAGCATCGCCACCATCGGTGCACTGGTGCTGGGTGAATGCGCGGAGGCGGCCGCCGTGATGGTATTTTACCAGTTTGGCGAGTTGTTTCCGGATGTGGCAGTGAACAGCTCCCGCCGCAGTATTGCCGCGCTGATGGACCTGCGGCCGGAGGAAGCCCTGCTGCTGGTGGAGGGCCAGCCCCGCATCGTTCCCCCCGAGGACGTGCCGCTGGGCGCTTTGGTGCTGGTGCGCCCCGGCGGCCGCATTCCCCTGGACGGCCAGGTGGTGGAAGGCCATTCCGCCCTGGACACCGCCGCCCTCACCGGCGAACCCATGCCCCGGGAGGTAGGCCCCGGCCAGGAAGTATACAGTGGCAGCGTCAACCTGTCTTCTCCCCTCACGCTAAGGGTCACCAAGCCCTACGCCCAGTCCACCGTGGCCCGGATGCTGGACCTGGTGGAAAATGCCGGCAGCCGCAAATCCAAGTCGGAACACTTCATCACCCGGTTTTCCGCAATATACACGCCCGTGGTGGTGGCGCTGGCGGCGCTGCTGGCCACCCTGCCGCCGCTTCTGGGCGCAGGCCCCCTTGCCAACTGGGGATACCGGGCGCTCAACTTCCTGGTGGTCAGCTGCCCCTGCGCGCTGGTGATCTCCATCCCCCTCAGCTTCTTTGGCGGCCTGGGCGGCGCCTCCCGCCAGGGCATTTTGGTGAAGGGAAGCAATTACCTGGAGGCCCTGGCCCAGGCCGACACCGTGGTGTTTGACAAAACCGGCACCCTGACCCGGGGCGTGTTTGAGGTGGCGGCAGTTCAGCCCCTGGGCATGGAGGCGCACGCTCTGCTGGATCTGGCCGCCCATGCTGAGGCCTACAGCAGCCATCCCATCGCTCAGTCCCTGCAGCGGGCCTGGGGGCAGCCCCTGGATCTTTCGCGGGTGGGAGCGGTGCACGAACAAGCCGGCCGCGGTTTACAGGCGCTGGTGGATGGCCGGCAGGTGCTGGTGGGCAACGCCGCCTGGATGGCTGAACAGCACATCCCGGCCACGCCCCCGCAGGGCGAGGGCACTGCAGTCTATGTGGCGATAGACGGCCGGCCCGCGGGCTGGCTGCTGATCGCGGATCAGGTAAAGCCGGGCGCTGTAGAAGCCATTCGGCAGCTTCGACAGCAGGGCATACGGCAGATCGCGCTGCTGACCGGCGACAGCCAGCCCGCCGCCCGCGCGGTGGGCCTGGCCCT
Organism: Clostridiales bacterium; assembly: GCA_012513735.1. GTDB lineage: Bacteria > Bacillota > Clostridia > Christensenellales > Aristaeellaceae > UBA1038. Next base: position 2,159 of record JAAZBR010000053.1, read on the forward strand.
GGACATCGATAACCTGCACCACAGCCTGCTGCCCCAGGATAAGGTGGAGCGTGTGGAAGCAATGCTAACCACCCAATCCCGAAGCCGCGGGCTGGTTTTTGTGGGCGACGGCATCAACGACGCGCCGGTGCTGGCAAGGGCTGACATCGGCGTGGCCATGGGCGCCCTGGGCGCCGACGCTGCCATTGAGGCGGCGGACATCGTGCTGATGGATGACGACCCCCGCAGGCTGCCCCTGGCCATCCGCATCGCGCGGCGCACGGTGGGCATCGCCCGGCAAAACGCAGCCTTCGCCATTGCCGCCAAGACAGCCGTGCTGGTGCTGGGCGCGCTGGGATATGGCACCCTGTGGGCAGCGGTGTTCGCCGATGTGGGGGTGGCTGCGCTGGCCACGCTCAACGCCCTGCGGGCGCTGAAAGCCCCCGCCCCGCCGACTCCGGCAGCTTCAGCTGCCGGTTGACGCCATGACCCGGCCGCCCTATAATGAAGATACAAGTGCATCGCGTGCGCATCTGCGTGCAAACGCCGTGGGCAACCACGATGGGAAGCGGGTGAGAATCCTGCGCTATCCCAGTAACCGTGAAGCGGACAACGGGGCATCATGCCACTGCCTTTGGGCGGGAAGGCACCCCTGCGGATGAAGCCAAGCCGGGAGACCTGTTTGCGCACCAAGCGGCCAAAGGCCAGCTTGCTCCTGGGGTTGGGATAAGCTAATCGTTTGTTAGCTGTGGGACGCCCCTGTGGGGGCGTCCTGTTGATTGAGTGCGGGCATTTGCAGAAAGGGGTCTTATCCATGAAAAAAACGTTTCGTACCCTTGCCCTTGCTTGCGTGTTGGTGATGCTGGCAGGCGTGCTGCCCGCCCTGGCCGGCGGCCAGGTTTTGACGGACATGACGGGCCGCCAGGTCACGTTGGATGCCCCGGCCCAGCGCCTGGTGGTGCTGGCCGCCGCCGACTGCGAGATCCTCTACGCCCTGGGCGCCGGCGACCGGCTGGTAGGCCGCGGCGAGTACTGCAACTATCCCGCTGAAGTGCTGGAGGTGCCTGCCGTGCAGTCGGGCGCCCAGACCAACCTGGAGCAGATCCTGGCCCTCAAGCCCGACGCCGTGGTGATGCCCAAGATGGCCCAGCAGAAGGAGCAGGTGGAGGCGTTAGAGAAGGCCGGCATCCCGGTGTTTGTCACCGATGCGGCCGACATCGCCGGCACCTATACCGCCATCCGGCTGATGGGCGACATCACCGGGCAGACCCAGCAGGCCGAAGCGGTGATCAGCACCATGGAAACCGGCTTTGCCGCGCTTCAGGAAAAAGTCAAGGCCGTCAACAAGCCGGCCAGCGTGTACTTCGAGGTCAGCCCCCTGCAGTGGGGCCTGTGGAGCGCCGGCCAGGGCACCTTTATGCAGGAGATCGCCCAGATACTCAACCTGACCAACATTTTTGAAGACATCGACGGCTGGAAGGAGGTCAGCGCGGAACAGGTGCTGTCCCGGGATCCGGATTACATTGTAACCGTGGCCATGTACTTTGGCGAAGGCCCCACCCCGGTGGAAGAGATCAAGGGCCGCGCAGGCTGGGAAAACCTGAAGGCGCTGAAGAACGACGCTGTTTTCAACGCAGACAGCGATTCGTTCGCCCGCCCCGGTCCCCGGCTGCTGGACGCCGCCCAATCGCTGTACGATTTTGTATATGGTGCCCAGGCGGAAAACAACGCCGCCTGAGA
>JAAZBR010000054.1 GCA_012513735.1 Clostridiales bacterium
ACTATACACCAGCCAATACAGTGATTGCGGTCGCCGGGCATTTCAAAGCAGAGTCGCTTCTGGACATGCTGGAGCAGCAGTTCGGCGCGTGGCAGGGGAACAACGAGGCGGATTTTCCTCCTAACCAAGCCAATGTGCAGCCGGTTCAGTTGGCCTGCGACAAGCGATCAGAGCAAACGCATATATGCCTGGGATATCGCGGCATTACCTATGAAGCCCCCGGCAAGTATGCCATGATGGCGCTCAACGCGCTGTTTGGCGGGGGCGTATCCTCCCGCCTGTTTCAGCGGGTGCGCGAGGAGAAGGGCTTGGTCTATAGTATTTACTCCGCCCCATCATCCTATCCGGGATGTGGTGACTTTGCCATTTGCGCGGCCGCCGCGCCGGGCAGCGCAGCGCGTGTCATACGAGAGATTCTGGAGGAGTGCAATCGGCTGCTTCGGGATGGCGTTAGCGAACAGGAATTGGAACAAGCAAAAGCACAGCTGCGCACGGGGTTTGTTCTCAGCCAGGAGAGCGCCTATGCCCGTATGAGCAGCCTGGGGATGCAGGCTTTGCTGCGCAGCAAGATGACATTGCCTTCCCAAACGTTGCGGGGAATAGCGCGCGTGACACCCAAGGCTGTGATGGCAATGGCACAGCATATTTTCATACAGCAACCCAGCATGGCGGTGGTTGGGCGCAATGCTGAAAAGCTGGTGAATAAGCAGGGGCTTGTATAGTACCCCGATTGGAGGTAGTCAGCCCGACAGTTGACTTCACCATATCTGGTATCCTTATGGTATCGAAAGGGAACTTGCGTGCCCGCAGGCGATACGATAAAATGATAGGGGAAGGAGGCTGCCAACATGAGAATTAAATTGATATCTATCCTGCTCATAGCCCTGCTGGGGACCGGGTGGTTGACTGCCTTTGCCCAGACAGAGGGGGTGCAGGTCGAGTATGTGACTCAAAAACAGGGAAACTCATCCGTCACCTACCCGCAGTTGAGCGGTATACCCAACACCTTTGCGCAGGATACCATCAACCGGTCCATCATGGCGGATGGCGGAATTCCTTCGTATTTGGCCATGCTCAGTACAGTTACGGACCCAGCCGCCACTGGATTGACGGTAACGGCCCATGCTGAGATATTGCCGGCGCCCATGGGCAACCTGTTGGCCGTGCGCCTGGTTGCTGAAGGCAGAATCGGGCCGGGTCGGCCCGGGTATGCTGTCACGCCGCTGATGTACAACCTGTTGACCGGCCAAAGGGTACACGCGAAGGACTTTTTTCTGGATGTCAGTGCAGCGGCTGCGGACATTGAAGCGATAATCGCCAGCGATGTGGAATCGGATGTTAGTGCGTATTTGTCAGCGGGCGCCTTGTATCCTGTGCCGTTGGAACAGCTGCTGGCGGATGAAGTGGGCATAACATTTTTTTATGACCAGGCACAGTACACCACACTCTCCGGCCGCAGTGGCGCAGTCCATTTTTTGTACGAAGAACTGATGCCATTGCTTAAAACCGAACAAGGCTCTGTGCTGGGTGACCTCCTGCAGAAGACTCCACGTGCGCCTTCACCCGTGGCGGCGCAGGCAATCGCTCAGACCGTGCAAACGGGCACGCTGCCGGGCTTATCGATTACGCTTGGAGATGCGTTGGATGAAGTCTTGGGCCATTACCCAATGCTGACGGATCCGGACGGCTTTCCGACGGGGACCAAGTACCAGCCTGAGGACGCCAGGTGGCGCGGCACGGCATTCATCGAGGCCAATGGCCGGGTTACCGGCATCCTCAGCAACCGTGCGAGCTTATATGGGTTAACTACAGGGAAGGCGAA